>CAYNHL010000054.1:0-22271 GCA_964397015.1 uncultured Desulfobacterales bacterium
AAAAACCGTGGGGGATGTACGGGAAGATTTTATGAAAGATCCCCAGGCCGTTCCGTCTGGAATGGACAAAACCCTTTATCTCGAAATGCTGATGAACCAGGTGCTGATGGAACAAAAGGCTTTCGACCTTCTTGTAATGGGCCGGCAGGAAGGTTCCGGCTGTTACTGCATGGTAAACAATATCCTGAACCGGTTCACCGAAGAGCTGGAAAAAAATTATGATTACATCCTGGTGGACAATGAGGCGGGGATGGAACATCTGAGCCGGCGTACAAGCGGCAAGGTGGACGTGATGATACTGGTCACGGATTATTCTTTGAGAGGGCTCAGGGCGGTTGGCAGGATTTACGGGATGCTATCGGACCTGAAATTGACAGTGGGGTATACCGGGCTGGTAGTTAACCGCGCACCGGATGAACTGGGGAAGGCTTTCATGGATGAGGTGGAGCGGATCGGCATTACGATTATGGGCACCTTGCCCGATGATGAAGCATTGCTTGAGTTCGACATGGAGCAGAAATCACTTCTGGAACTGCCGGATGATTCAGCGGCCGTTCAGGCGGTGGATCGGCTGATGGAAAAGATAGGCACTGTCATTGGCTGAGCCGGGGACGGATGATGGGATATGTATTTGATTTCAATGATGCAGGCCGGTATGACGCCTGGTTTGAGCTTGAAAAAAACAGGTACTGCCTTGAAAGGGAGATCCGGCTGATGATGAAGATGCTGGCTCCCCTGAAAGGCAACCGCCTTCTCGATATCGGTTGCGGCACCGGAACCAGCCTGATGCCGTTTATTGACCTGGGCATGGACCTGACCGGTATCGACGCATCCGCATACATGCTGGATGTCGCATCTGCCAGATTAAAGCATCACGCAGCGCTTCACAAGGGACATGCCGAGGACCTGCCCTTTGATGACAATGCGTTTGAATATGCCATCATGTTTACCAGCCTGGAATTCATGGACCGGCCAGCCAAGGCAATTGAAGAGGCCTGCCGGGTCGCAAAGGACAAGCTTTTCATCGGTGTGCTGAACCGGTACGCGCCCGTGAATGTCATCCGCCGGATCAAAAGCCTGGTGTCACCTGATATTTACGCCAATGCCCGGTTTTTCAGCATATGGGATTTAAAACAGATCCTGTTCGCAATCCTGGGTGATGTGCCCATGACCTGGAAAACCACTCTGCAGGCACCCTGCTGTTCGGGGAGGCTGGCCGGCTGGTGCGAAGATTCCCGGCTGTTTCAAAAATCGCCTTTCGGCACGATGATCGGGATGAAAATCGAGCCGGTTCCAAGATTCCGGACCCGGCCTCTGTGCCTGACGATCAAGCATAGAAAGTCAAACGAACCGGCCACCGGGCTGGCACGAAACATGAAATCACGATGACGGCCTGGTGATCATGGAAACCCTGATATATACCAGAAAAGAAAATCAGAGTGTGCAGTGCGGCATTTGCAGTCACTACTGCGTGATCGCTCCCGGTGCCCGGGGGCGTTGCCAGGTCAGGGAAAACCGTTCCGGCACCCTGGTATCCCTGGTCTATCCATATCTCATTGCATCCGGCGTGGATCCTGTTGAAAAAAAACCGATTTTTCATTTAAAGCCCGGGAGTACTTCTTATTCCATTGCAACGGTCGGCTGTAACCTGAAATGCACTTTCTGCCAGAATGCCGGTATCGCCCAGATGCCGGCGGACAACGATGGATTGATAAAGGGCGTTCACACCCCGCCTGCCAGGATTGTTGAAAATGCACTGGCAGCCGGATGTGAGAGCATATCCTATACATATACAGAGCCTACCGTATTCCTGGAACTGGCACTTGAAACAGCACGTATCGCTCATGATAAAGGACTTTACAATATTTTTGTCACCAATGGATTCATGACACCCGAGGTCATCGAGCTTGCAGCTCCCTGTCTGGATGCAGCCAACGTGGATCTCAAGGCTTTTGACGAAGCGTTCTACAAAGAATACTGCAAGGCCCGGCTGGCACCGGTCAAGAAAAATCTGGCCGCCATGAAGTCGGCAGGCATCCTGGTGGAGGTAACGACCCTGCTGATTCCGGGGTACAATGACAACCCGGACAGTATCCGTGCGCTTACGGATTTTATAGCTTTGACGCTCGGGCCCGAAACGCCGTGGCATGTGTCAAGGTTCCATCCATGTTATCACATGACCGGGATCGGGCCTACCCCTGTCGAACTGCTGGAACAGGCGGCGCAAACCGGAAAAGATTCCGGACTGCGGTATGTCTATACGGGAAATGTGCCGGGTCTGGACTCGGAAAACACGGTGTGCCATTCCTGCGGCCGTCTTCTTGTGAGGCGCACCGGTTATCAAGTGGATAATTTCATGACAGCTCAGGGACTGTGTCCAGGTTGCCATACCCGCGCCTATGGAATATATTAACTATCAGATTCAGCCATGACTTCATTTTTACTGTCAAAAATAAATGTTTACGGGAAAATGATCAAATTTTCCCATACGGTTTTTGCCCTGCCGTTTGCCATGGCGGCGGTGGTGATAGCTTACAGGGATCATGCATTTGCATGGCAGGATATTTTGTGGATTGTCCTGGCAATGGCCGGGGCCCGGTCGGCGGCCATGGGATTCAACCGCATAATTGACGCTGATATAGACAAGAGAAATCCAAGGACTGCATTACGGGAAATACCGGCCGGAAAACTGACAATGAAAGAGGCGGTTTTTTTTGTTATATTTTCAGCTGCACTGTTTGTTTTTTCAGCCGCCATGCTGTCCCGGCTGTGTTTTTTCCTGTCTTTTCCAGTGCTGCTGGTGCTTTTTTTCTATTCCTACACCAAGCGGTTCACCTCTTTGTGCCACCTGGTCCTGGGGGTTGCGATTTCAATGGCTCCCATGGGAGCATACCTGGCGGTGGCAGACACATTGACGGTTGGTATAATCAGTTTAAGCCTTGCTCTTATGACCTATATTGCTGGGTTTGATATCCTGTATGCCTGCCAGGATATTGAATTTGACCAGGCTCAAACACTGTTTTCGCTGCCATCAAAACTGGGCGCGAAAAAAGCCATGGCCGTATCCGGTATTCTCCATGGATTGACCGTTTTTTTTCTGGTGGTCATGTATATACTGGAATCACTGCACCCGGTTTTTCTTTTTTTCCTGGCCGTGATTGTTCTGCTTCTGGTTATAGAGCACCGCCTGGTTCAACCGGATAACCTGAGCCGGATCGATGTGGCATTTTTTCATATTAATTCTGTCATTTCACTTCTTTTATTTATAGGTATTATGACCCAGGCCCTGCTGTCATGAAGCATATTCCTGCGGCACTTGAAAATATTTTTCAAACTTTGAAACAAAACCGCTTTGAAGCCTGGCTGGTTGGCGGTGCTTTGCGGGATGAGGTTATAGGCATCCCCCCCCGGGATTTTGACGTTTTGACAAACGCTGCTGTCGAAGATCTGCTCAGGATATTTTCTCATGACAGGATTGAAAAAGTGGGCCGGTCTTTTCAAGTGTGCCTGGTGAACGGTATCCAGGTGTCATCATGCCGGGCAGGAACAGGTTTTCCATACAGGGATCTGGAAAAACGGGATTTTACATTCAATGCCATGGCATGGAATCCTTTTACCGGCAGGTTCATCGATCCCTTCTTAGGCAGGCGGGATATCGCGGATAAAGTGGTCCGGTTCACAGGATCGCCTGACATGCGAATCGATGAAGATCCATTGCGGATGGTCAGGGCCTGCCGTTTTGTATCCGTCATTGAAGGCCGTCTGTCTAAAGAGGCCCGGGCCGCCATAACCGCCCATGCCGCACTGGTTGAAACCAGGGTGGCAAAAGAGCGTATCCATGCGGAAATCATGGCGGCCATGGCATGCAAAAAGCCGTCTTTGTTTTTTCAAGACCTGCAAAGTACCGGCCTGCTCAAGGGTATTTTTCCCAGTTTGGACAGGTGTGTCACTCTGGATGGCGGCCCTCACCACGGAGAAACTGTTTTCGATCACTGCCTGATGACGGGAGACGCACTGCCTGCCGGGAGGCCGGTGCTTCGCCTGGCAGGATTTCTGCACGATACCGGTAAATATGACGTAGCTGCCCTGAAGGAGGGCTCCCTGACTTTCCCCGGTCATGAAGCCTGTGTGGAAGCTTTAATGAGTGACCTTGAAACACTGCGGTTTTCACAGGCACAGGTCGCCAGGATAGTTTCCCTGACGAAGGTTCATATGCGGCCCTTGACCCCTGAGACCACTTCTAAGGCGGCCCGGCGCCTTCTGGCCTTTCTTTTTGCAAACAACATATCGCACCGGGATTTTCTGCGGCTGCGCATTGCAGACAGAAAAGCAAACCTGGCAAAGTCACCTTATACACTGGGCCAGATCCGCAGCAGGCTGAAAATACTGGCAGATGAGATGCGCCCTGATATCGCATTCTCGGCTGCAGGGCTCAAAATCACCGGTCATGATGTCATGCGGCTGCTGGATATCGGGCCGGGTCCTGAAGTGGGTGAAATTCTGAATTACCTTGTGGACGAGGTAATCGAAGATCCTGCAAAAAACACCCGCAACACGCTGGAACAGATTGTTCATGAAATGTTTTCCGAAAAGGGCATGGCTTGAAAAATGAAAAGTATAACTGAAAACAAGCTGTTCATATTGCTGATGAGCTGCCTGGCCATTTTTTTTCCGGGTGCTTTTGTGTTCGGATATCCGGGGATTATGCCGGCCCACTGGCAGCAGACCTTTTTGGCAAGCCAGACCGATATAGGCAGGACCATGTTCTTTATACTTGCCGGTACCGGTTTTTCCATGTACACAGTCGGCAAGCTTCAGGAAAAAATCAAATTTCACTATCTTATTTTTACCGGAACTTTGATCTGCAGCCTTGTCATGTTTTATGCCGCAAGGGCCCAGTCCATTACAGATATTTACCTGTGGGCATTTTTATCCGGGTTTTTCTGCGGGTTTGTCTATGTTCCTGTCCTCACTGTGACCCAGATCCTTTTTGCGCCGAAAACAGGCTGGGCCACGGGTATTGTAAACCTGACCTTCGGAGGGGCGGCAGCGGTTTTTTCACCCATTTTTTCCTGGGCCATGATCCACAAGGGAGCGATGGCCGCAACGGACATAGCGGCCTTGATCGCCCTGGTATGCGGTCCCGCTGCTGCATTGCTGATCCGTATCCCCGGGGAGAAAGGTGTGCGGGGCCGCCATGCGCAAAATGCGGCTTTATCGGGTTTTCCGGTTCTTTCACTGGGCCGGACTTTGACTCTGCCTTCATTCTGGTTCCTGTGGTTTGTCTGGGCCTTTGCCGGTGCATCCGGGATTTCCATGATTGTGCTGTCAGGGTCCATCGGGGCGAACCTGGGGTATGATATTTCACAATTCGTTTATATCCTGATCGGCTTCAACGTTATGAACGGTGCCGGAAGGCTGATATGCGGCCGGTTGTCGGACACCTTTGCCAGGCAGAAAATTCTCATGACCTGCTTTCTGCTGTCAGCAAGTGCATACCTGGTGCTGCTGAAGGCTTCTCACCTTGCTGTCGTTTCCATTATGGCGGCCCTGGTAGGTTTGTCTTTCGGGGCGATGTTCACCGTTTCCGCCCCATTGATCCTGCACTGTTTCGGCCTGGTTAATTTCGGAAGAATATTCGGCCTGGTATTCACGGCCTACGGGTTTGTCGCAGGAATGCTCGGCCCCTGGCTTTCCGGTGTCATGCTTGACAGGAGCGGAGGGGCTTTTGCCCCGGTGTATGCCTATTTTGCCGTTCTTTACATGATATCGGCATTTTTGATCACCCGGGTCAAAAAAATTAATGTCGATGTCCGGTCGTGAAGCTCCTGGATGGTGATTCAGGTATGAGTCGCCATAATCATTTTTCCGGCGGGGTTATGGGCAGCATTATGGTGAACCCGGCTCCTTTTCCAGGTGCGGAATCAACTTTCAAACTGCCCTTGTGGTGATCGGTAATGATGAAATAGGATACGGAAAGCCCTAAACCGGTTCCTACCCCGATTTCCTTTGTTGTAAAAAATGGTTCAAAAATGCGTTTTGCCACTTCTTTACTCATTCCCGGCCCGTTGTCCCGGATCTCGATTATGGCATGGGTCTGATTCTGGCGGATTGTTATGGTAAATTCCGGTCCAAAATTGTCTTTCAGGGATGACATGGCCTGGGCACCGTTGGTAAGGATATTGAGAAATACCTGCTGCAGCTTGCTGGCTTCACAGGGTATTTTCGGGATGTCATCATAGAACCGGGTGATTTTAATCTGTTTGAAATCGAACCTGGCCTTTAAATCGTAATTGGTGGCGGCAAGCTCAATTGTTTTGTCCATGAGCCGGGCTATATCCATTGCCGTGAATGTGGAACTCGATTTCCTGGAAAAGGATAGCATGTCGCTTACGATGGTTGCCGCCCTTGTGGCGGCTATTTTGATATTGTCCAGTACCGGCGCCAGATCCCGTTTATGTGCATAAGTCCTTATGACGTCAAATGTCGTACCGCTTTGTCGTGCAGTCTCTACATTGACCGGCAGATCGTTGAAAAGCCTGTTTTTCAGTACATCGGCGTTTCCGATTATGCCTGAGAGCGGATTGTTGATTTCATGGGCCATGCCGGCGGCCAGTCCGCCGACGGACAGCATTTTTTCCGACTGTATCATCATTTCTTCAATTTTGACATTTTCAGTGATGTCGTCGATCCGGATGACAGCCCCTCCAATCCCGTTGGAAATCAGCGGGTAAACAGTGATGTTTTCATACCTGGTTCCATCCGGAGCCTGTTGTTCCACGCGGGAATCCATACAGGGAATCCGTGTTTCCAGTGCTTTTTGAATCAGGGCCTGTTGTTGGCCGGTGAGTGAAAACACCTGGTGAACCGGTTTCATCTCTGCATCAGACGAGGATATGCCGGTCATCTCGCTTGCCTGCCGGTTCCATTGGATGACTTTCATGTCGGTATCCACGGCAATGAGGACCGACGGCATGGAATCAGTGATATTCTTGAGCAGATCCTGGAGGGTTGCTGCCCGGCGGACAGCCTGTTCAAGGGCTTTCTCCTTTTGTCCGCGATCCTCCACCATCTGGTTGGCCAGCTCGCCAAGGGTCTGGAACTCTTTGAATATCAGGCTGTCTTTGTCAATTTTAATGTCCTGGACAGCCGCTTTTTTGAAAAAATCAGTGAATGCATTGATGCCCCGGTACAACCGACGGGTGATGACCAGGCCAAAGAGGATTGACAGGACCACCAGTACAGCGGAAACATAAAATATTATCAGGATGTTTTTTATCAGCTCATTTCGGAAATGGCTCATTTCCAGTGAAAGCGTTTCCTTGATGTCATCCAGGTAAATGCCGGTTCCGATGGTCCAGTCCCATTTATCGACCTGGACGGCATAGCTGAGTTTGTTCGAAATCTGGCCGGTTTCGGGTTTTTCCCACGGGTATTCAAGAAAGCCGCCGGTACCTGACCCTGCGACGGCCAGCAGCTCCTTGATGACTTTACGGCCGTCCGGAGCCGTATGGTCGAGGATATTCTGGCGGTGAAATTTTTCATCGGGATGGCTAAGGCAGAATCCATCATTACGGATGACAAAAATATACTGGTTGGGGTCTCCTTTAATCTGGCGGATACGGGTGATGGCCTCTTTCTGGACAGAGGCAGTCATGTCGTCCAGGTAGGCTCCACTGCCGATTACCCAGTTGAAGGGCTCAAAATGTTTGACATGGGTCAGCTTGACATGATCATGGCCCTCTCTGCCGGGCTTGGTAAAGGTATAGCGGTAGAAACCCGAGTCATTGTTCATGGCCAGTTCTATCATGTCCTTTGTGATAAATTGACCGTTGCTGTCCTGAAAACCAATGATATTGTGATTTTCCAGGTCAGGGCGGTCCCCGTTCAGCCGGACGGTTCCGTCGTGTTCGATTATGAAAAAGTATCCGGTTCCATTGTGCCAGCGTATAGGTCTAAGGGTTTCGATAATGCGGAACCGGATCTGATCCCGGGAAAGGGAGTCTTTGTAAAAGCTGTATATATGGGATGCAAGTGAATAGCCGTTATAAACACGCTCGGAGATATCGTTTTTCAACCGGTCCATGGTGTTGGACTGCTTGTATTCGATAAACTGGAGGATATTGTTGATATCTGTGACAAGCTTTGTTTTCCTGGATTCAATGTACCGGGATTTGATGGTGGCGATATCAGCCTGTTTCTGCCTGTACTCGGAAAAGGTCCATACGATTCCTATGGTTGGCGCAATGATGAGGATAGTGATGATCACACTTAAAAAACCTGTACCGGATATTGACTTTGGATTTATAAGATGGCCGATTTTCATTTAATCACCGATCGGGATAATCTGTCCGTTTTGGATGGTGGTCAGGAAAATGGTATCCAGTCCCTGGTGATCGCCTGGCCCGAAGGTGAGCGTCAAACCTCCTAAATCAAAGGTGCCGGCGGATTCAATGGCCTCGATGAATGATTTTCTGGTCAAATTTGAGCTGACGGACCGGACGGCCTGGATAAAAAAGCGCCCGGCGATGTAACCTTCAAACGAGATATAGGAAATGGAATGATCCGGTTGAAAATCGGCCATTGCCCGGCGATACTCCCTTGTAATTTCGAGATCTGAGATATCCGGTGATGGTACCACCTGTGAGATGATGACATCCTGTGCCGCATGGCCAAGGGCGTTTTTCAATGACTGGGAACCGGCAAAAGAGAGGGAACAGTAAACTACGTCTTTCATCCCCTTAGCCCTGCCGAGCTTTATGAATTCAGCGGTGGGCTGGTATGCACCGGCAAGCAGGACTGCTTCGGGATGAGAGTTTCTGATCCGCAGGAACCCGCCCATTACCGCTACGGTATTGCGCTGGTAAGAATCTTTTGCCACCAGATCCAGGCCGTATTCAGCCAGGGCTGCCTCGATGCCCGCCAGGCCGGCCAGGCCGAAACTGTCGTTTTGATAGAAGCAGGCAATCCGGCTGAACTTTCGGGTTTCAATGAAAAAAGCGGCTATTTTACGGGTTTCCTCATCATATCCGGCCCGGATATTGATAATATTCTTTTGAAACGGCTGCCGCAGGAACCGGGCACCGGTATAAGGAGCAAGAAACGGGACACCCGCGCTGTCGGCAATGGGGGCTGCGGCCATGGAAGTAGGAGTCCCTACGGCACCTATAATGGCAAACACTATTTCATTTTCTATCAGATGCCTGGTGTTTTTTATGGCCTGGCCCGGTTCATAATAATCATCCATGGATAAAAGCCGGATCCGGCGGCCCTTGATCAGCTCACCGGAATTGTACTGCTTGAATGCGGCATTGATGCCCGCCTTCATATGCAGTCCTAAATCCATTGCAGGGCCGGACAGAGCACAGGTCTGCCCCAGAAGAATGGTATTTTGTGTAACACCCTCTTCAGCCGCCGGTTTTCCCGGGATTGAGGCAATCATCATGACAATGCCGATCAGTACGGCACGGAAAGGATGGCATGCGATTGAAAAAAAAGTTATCTTCATTAAATTTGATATATGGGTTAAGTTCCAGAAAGTCAAGGATTCAGGAACCTTAAATAAAAGACTGTCAGGGTGTGATCCAGTTACAGGTCCTGATAACAGCCCTGCCTGTTTTTTTCACACACTATTTCCTTGAAGTAAACTCAAGGCATCGGTATAACCTCATTTAAAAACAGATATCAAAGGGTTGATTATGAGTGAAATTGTTTTGATCAATATCAGCGGCCCGGATGCAAAAGGCCTAGATGCAAGGTTCACCAGCATTCTGGCTCAATATGACGTGAACATTCTGGATATTGGGCAGTCTGTCATTCACGAGTATATTTCTCTTGGGATCCTGGTGGATATCCCAAAAGCTCCTGATTTTGCGCCTATTTTTAAAGACATGCTTTACGAAGGGCACAAGCTCGGGCTGGCCGTCGACCTGAAGCCGGTAGATCCTGTAAACTATGAAAAATGGGTCGAGGCCCAGGGAAAGGAAAGACGGATCATAACCCTGCTCGGCCAGACCATCAGCGCCCGGCAGATGTCCCGGGTCATGGCCGTTATAGCTGAACACCGGCTCAATATCGATGCCATCACCCGCCTGACCGGCAGGGTATCTTTAATGCCCTCCCACAAAATACCCAGGGCCTGCATCCAGTTGTCAGTCAGCGGCAAACCCTCCCGCATGGGTGAAATGAGGGGAAGGTTCATGGAAATTTCACAGAAGACCGGAGTGGATATTTCATTTCACGTGGACAATATCTATCGCAAAAACAGGAAACTCGTAGTATTTGATATGGATTCGACATTGATCCAGGTTGAGGTCATTGTGGAACTGGCCAAAATGGCGGGTGTGGGTGAGCAGGTGAACCGGATTACCGAAGCAGCCATGCACGGCGAGATCGATTTCAAGCAGAGCTTGAGACAGCGGGTGTCCCTGCTCAAGGGCTTGACCCAGGAACAGCTCGAGGCCGTTATCCGCGATCTGAAACTGACTGAAGGAGCAAAACTGGTTACACGGACCCTGAAGCGGCTGGGGTACAAACTGGGGATCCTTTCCGGCGGTTTTACCTTTGTAGGGCATTACCTCCAGGATTATCTGGGGTTTGATTATATGTATGCCAACACCCTTGAAATGAAAGACGGCGTCGCCACGGGAAAAGTCACCGGTCCGATAATAGACGGTGAGAAAAAGGCATTGCTGCTGGCTGAATTGGCACAAAAGGAAAAAATCTCCATTGAACAGACCATTGCCGTGGGAGACGGGGCCAATGATCTTCCCATGATTTCCAAAGCAGGCCTGGGTGTAGCGTTCAATGCCAAACCCGTGGTCAGGAAACAGGCATCCAACATGATATCGAGTGTCGGGCTCGACGGCCTGCTGTACCTGATCGGTATGCATGATCGGGAAATCCGGCAATGAAAGATATCCAGGACCTGGTCGATGCGGTTCAGGAGCTTGAATCCCTGCTTGCAAAGTGCACCAGGTGCGGCATGTGCCAGGCGGTCTGCCCGGTTTTCAGGCGAACGGGAGACCAGGCAGACGTGACCAGGGGAAAGCTGGCCCTGCTCGACGGCCTGGCACAAAGAATGTTCGACGATCCCGGCGGGGTGAATGACCGTCTCAACCGTTGCCTGCTATGCGGGACCTGCCAGCATAATTGCCCCAGCGGCGTTGATATCCTGTATGTTTTCCTGAAGGCCAGGACTGTTATTGCCAGGTACCAGGGCATGGGAAAGGTAAAACAGCTTTTTTTCAAACAGGTCCTGGCAAGGCCTCGATTGTTCAATCGGATTTCAGAACTTGGACGAAGTTTGAGTTTGCTGGTTTTCAATCGCCCTGAATACCCGGGCAGGGCGGTAAGTGCAAGGGCGCCGTTCCGGGCTGTTTTTCCCGCACAGATGGGTAACAGGCATGTTGTTTTTCCGGCTGAAAAGCCCTTTCATGCATCCATCAGCAGGCATCCGGCTCCGGTTGGCCCCGGCGGGAAACGGGTGGTGTTTTTTACCGGATGCCTCATAGATTCGGTTTTTCCGCAGATCGCTCATAGTGCCATGGCTGTGTTCGATGCCCTTAAAATTCACTGCCAGGTGCCATCACAGCAGGGTTGCTGCGGGATTCCCGCCCTGGCCTCTGGGGATGAAGACACTTTTGATGCACTCGTGACCCATCACCTGGACCTGCTGTCTTTTTTTGAGTTCGACTACCTGGTCACGGCATGTGCAACATGTTCGGCCACGATAAAGACAATATGGCCGTCCATGGCCCGGGACAAAGATTCCAGGCTCAGGGCACGCCTGGATTCCCTGGCTCAAAAAACGATGGACATCAACCGGTTTCTTGTCAGCCATACCGGTCTGCTCACCCGCAAAAGCCAGGTGATACCCAGACGAGAAGCGGTCTGTTACCATGACCCGTGCCATTTGAAGCATGCTAAGGGTGGCAGGAGTGCGCCCAGGAAAATAATTCAGGCAGCCGGGTATGAACTCAGGGAACTTAAAGCTCCGGATGCCTGCTGCGGGATGGGGGGCAGTTTCAACCTGGCCCATTATGGTGTATCAAAAGAAATCGGGCTTGAGAAAGCCGCGGATATCATCTGCAATGGGTGCCGGATCGTGGCAACATCCTGTCCGGCCTGCATGATTCAGATCGCTGATGCCCTTTCGTCTTCCGGGAACACATGTCCTGTCTGTCACCCGGTCGAACTGCTTGCAAAGGGATTAACAGGGCGGCCCCTGCTGATAGATGGTAGGGTCAGGCAGACGGGCCTGTGAAAAGCCTTTTATCCTGTGCAGGCATGAATCACACCGGCCGCAGGATCTGCCTTTCCTGTCTGGATCATAGCAGCTCAGGGTCAGGGCATAGTCCACGCCGAGTTCATGTCCTGTCAGGATAATCCGGGCCTTTGACATGTGGATAAGCGGAGTGTGAATCTTGAGCCGGGTTTCCCCGGTTACCCCTGCTTTTGTAGCGAGATTGGCCATGGTTTCAAAGGCTGATATGTATTCAGGCCGGCAGTCAGGATATCCGCTGTAATCCACGGCCGTCACTCCTGTAAATATTGCACCGGCCTTCAACACTTCCGCCCATGCCATGGCGTAGGAGAGAAAAATAGTATTCCGGGCCGGCACATAGGTCACAGGGATGCCGCCTGATTCAATCTGCCCGGCATGATCATGCTTGGGAACGCTTATGTCATCTGTCAGTGCCGAACCGCCGAACTGTCTGAGATCGATTGTGATTATTTTGTGCTCGGCGGCTCCCAGGGCAACCGCCACTTTCCGGGCGGCTTCTAGCTCGGCGCTGTGGCGCTGGCCGTAGGAAAAACTCAGGCTGTAAATGTCAAAACCGTCCCTCTGTGCCATGGCCATGGCAGTTGTAGAATCAATTCCGCCGCTGGAGAGAACAATTGCTTTTTGATTCATTGTGTCTTATACCCCCCTTTGGTCCGGATCCCAGATGAGTTTATGAAGCTGCAGCGACAGCCTGGCATTGAGCCGGTCACTCATGAGCCATTCTGCGAGTTGCCGCGGGTCAACTTTTCCAAAAACAGGCGACAGGTGAATTTTATCACCCCTTACAGCATCAGGGAGGCGGTGACGGATTATATCGCAGGCATAGTCATAATCTGTCCGTGATCCAATGACAAACTTGATTTCATCATTCATTGCAAGGTCGTCAAGAAGATCCCATAAAAAGCTTTGTGATTCATTGCTCCCCGGACACTTGATATCGATTATCCGTATGCAGCCCTCCGGCAGGCCGGCAATGGGCATGCTGCCATTGGTTTCGACCAGGACAGTGAATCCTTTTTCCATCAACCGGCGTATCAACTCAGGAGTCTGCTGCTGGACCAGGGGCTCTCCTCCGGTGATCTCGACCAGGCTGCATCCTTGTGCCGCCACGGTGTCCATGATATGTTCAAGCTCCATGAAAAGGCCTTCTGTATGGGCATAGCGGGTATCACACCAGCTGCATGACAGGTTGCAGCCCGACAGGCGGACAAAGGTACATGGCCTGCCTGCAAATGTGGATTCCCCCTGGATACTGGAAAATATCTCACAGACCTTGAGAGTCACTTATTCTTCCCTGTAGGATGCCCCGCATCCGGGGCTTTCAAATACCTTGATCTTTGCCACCTTGATATCCTGCGCGTCCAGGCGGGCCGCTGTTTCCCTGAAAAGAAGCCTGGCAATATTTTCCGCTGTCGGGTTGCGCCTTTCAAATTCCGGCAGCGTGTTCAGGTGGGAATGGTCCAGACGTTCCAGAACGTTTGTAACCACCTTTCTGACATCCCTGAAGTCAACCCCCATGCCCAGGTGGTTCAGCCTGGTACATTTGATACATACGGTTATGTCCCAGTTGTGGCCGTGTATCCCGGCGCAGTCCCCGTCATACCCTTCAAGTGAGTGGGCAGCGGAAAATTGACCCTGCACATAGATTTCATACACACCCGCCATATCTACTCCTCTTAAACAAAAAAGCCCCTCAGAATGAGGGGCTCTGTAGTGTCTGGTAGCGACGCAGGGATTTGAACCCCGGACTCTGCGGATATGAGCCGCATGCTCTGACCAACTGAGCTACGTCGCCGAAAAAACCCAAGACTTATATCATTTGTCCCTGGTATAAGTCAATCATTAATTTTGATTGTCCGTTGTAATTCGGTCAAAACCGGCTACCTTCACCTCAAAATTCTGGAGAAGATCCGGCAGGTCAGAAAAGACAATCATAAACTGGATCATGCCCCTGGGTTTGATGCGGTCATTGATGCTGTCCTCACCGGATTTTTGGCTGAGCATGCTGTTTATTTCTTCGATACTGCTTTTTTCAAGCTGTTCTTCGTTCAGGATATTGCCGCAATATACAATTTTTCGTTTGACCTTTTCCTTGTTCTTTGTCACCAGGGATCCTTCTACCATTGCATGACGGATAAATATGCTGGAATCATTGATTACTTTTCCGGTAATGACAAACAGGGTGCCGGCATTTTCATTTGCAACGAACCTGGCGCTGACACTTGGTTCAATGGGAAAGACCTTTGCCGGTTCAGGCTGAGGCACGGGTGGCTTGAGGTATTCGTCCACCAGAGGGATTTCCAGGTCTGAAAGATAGGGAATATGATATCCTGTCATTACGCTGGCACTGTATCCGGCCAGGGTGAGAATGGCCAGGAACAGAATCAACAGGAAAAGTTTTACAATAATGGACCCGCCTTTTTTCCTCTTTTTTGTCTTTGCGGCGCGGGGCCGGGCAGGGGGCGGGGTCAAGGAGCCGGGTCGCTGGATGCTGGCTTGTGTAAGATTGGCCTGATCGTCATCGGTTTCGATTATAACTTCCGGCTCTGCATCCTGTTCCAGCGATTCATCATAATCACTGGAATCCGATTCTTCACTCAGGTCTTCAAGAAATGCGTCGCCGTCATCCCGGGCTTCGATTTCCAGCATTTCCAGTGTTTCATCCTCGTCATCCTCAAAGTCAAAAGCGTCGTCTTCATCATTGTCCCGGGCCAGGTATTCCATATCATCGTCATTGTCCAGGCCCAGGTCAGGGTCCATGTCAAATTCCAGTTCAAAGGCACCGGGGATATCGTCAAGGGAGGCAGCTTTTTGGGTTCCGGGTTCGCTTTTTGTTTCAACGTCATCAGGGAGCTGTGCTGTTTCATCGAGAACCAGGTCTTCATCTTCTTCAGCTTCAAAAGCGAATACTTCGTCATCATCGGTTTCATCCAGATCCAGTTCATCAGCCATGGACAGGTCGTCATCTTCAGGCATGTCTTCCATGGCCGGTTCATCATCCATTGACAATACATCGTCGTCATCCAGGCCATCTGCCGTATCATCCGGTTCAAATATCAGGCCTTCTTCGTCATCATATTCATCGTCTTCAAGCAGCAGTTCCCCTTCGGTATCAAATTCAAACCCATCTTCGATATCATCATCTGACGGCTCGTCTTCAACTTCAAAATCAGATTCATCCGCGGTGCCGCTGTCTTCAAACATAAATTCATCATCCAGATCACCTTCTTCAATGTCGTTATCTTCGGCTTCTGCCTCTTCGCTGTCAATAAATTCAAGGGTGCCGTCAGAAAAATCCAGTGTATCATCGTCTGCATCATCATTGAGCGATAGTTCATCTGTTTCAAAATCTATTTCAAAATCAATGCCGGAGGGTTCCGTGCCATCATCCACCGCAAAATCATCTGTATCTTCACTGTCAAAAGCAAGATCATCCGTGTCATCATCCACGAAAGCATCATCCATGACATCCATGTCATCGTCCGTCTCAACAACCTGTTCTTCATCCTCTTCAGGTTCGGGCACCGATGTATCGTCTTCTTCAAGGGTCAGTTCATCAAAGGCTTTGTCATCCAGGGTTTCCTGTGATTCCAGTTCGAGGTTTTCACCCGGGATATCTTCAATATCTTTTTCAATCACATCTTCAAGGATTTCTTCCGGTGTATCTTCGACAGCGTCTTCTTCTATAATTACGGATTCTGTGTCACTGTCTTTTTCAGAAGGCTCGCCGACATCATCGGCAAGAAATTCGGCATCGATGTCCAGAGGTTCGTCATGATCGATGAGTTCCTCGCTATCAAGAATTTCCTTGCTGTCCAGCGGTTCTTCACTATCCAGGGTTTTTTCATGATCAAGTGGTTCTTCGGCGGTTGCTTTGCTGTCATCTTCTCCATCCAGGGAAAAGTCGTCGTCCCAGTCCAGGTCTGTCATATCACCGCCTGATTCCGTGTCAGGCTCTAGAGGGGTTATTGGTTCACCATTATCTTCTGCTCCCGGTTTCAGTGGGCTGGGTTTTTCCGGAGCTGTCTGTTTTTCTATGAATTCAATGTCGCCGGGATCTTTGGGAATGAAAATAATGTCATCGATAATATCATCGATACCAAGTGATTTCTCATCCAGTTCCAGGTCGGCTATCATGCCTTCTGAACTGTTACCGGAATATGGTGCAGCCGGCCCCCCTTTTTTCATTGTTTCTGTACCAGGTTCGGGTTCAAAATCCGGCACCTCGAGGCCGGAGGGCCGATCTTCCAATCCAGGGGGGAATATTTTGAAGACATTGTTACACACACTGCAACGGACAGTAGCGCCCCCGGGTTTCAAAACCGCTTCATCCAGGTTATAGTTTGTGGTGCACTTATTACAGGTGACAATCATGGTATTCCCCTTATTCCTATAATTTCAGATCATAAATTGCAGGAAGATGCCTGTATTTTTCATTATAGTCCAGTCCATAACCAACAATGAATCCTTTTTCAAGTGAAAAACACGAATAATCAACTTTAATATTTAACTTACGTCGCTCATGTTTGTCAATCAGCGTGCATATTTTTAAGGAATTCGGGCCGGTTTTCTGAATATAATCAATGAGGGAGGCAAGAGTGTTGCCTGTATCAACGATATCTTCCACCAGCAGGACATCTTTTTTTCTGAATTCAAGATCCGGGGCTTTGGTAAAGGTGATCCTCCCGGTTGAAGCGGTTCCTGAATAACTGGAAACCCCTATCAGGTCAATTTCATGAGATATTGATATGCGACGGGACAGATCGGAAAGGAAAATAAACGCTCCTTTCAGCACGCCGGCAAGGATCAGGTCTTTGTGAGCATAATCCAGGGCAATCCGGTCAGCGACCGTCTGTACCCTGTCCTGGATTTGCTGTTCGGAAAAAAGGGGGAGCAGTTTTGTCATGTAATTAGCTTAAAGTCCTGTTTCCTCGAGTTTTTTGACCAGGGCCTTCTGCTCCTGTGTCAGTGATTTTGGTATGGTGACATGGACCACGACATACATGTCTCCTTTACCTGAGCCTTTCATGTGGGGAATACCATGGCCGGGGATGCGCATCTTGGCCTTGTGTTTTGTGCCTGCAGGCAGCGTCAGGTTTATAGTCTTTCCAGTGGGGCCCGTGATTTCAATCTTGCCGCCGAGAAGGGCCTGCGACAGTTTGACTTCTTTGGGTACCAGGATATCATGACCGTCGATTTCAACACCGCCTGAACTGACAGGCTTTGACTTGATGAACAGGTCACCGGCCGGTCCTCCCATACGCCCCGGTTCACCTTTACCTGCCAGGCGGATTTTTTTTCCCTTGACCAGGCCTTTTGGTATTTTGACATCTATTGCCTGGGTGTCCTCTCCATTGGAAATGGTAATGGTTTTATGGGTGCCGTAGATTATCTCTTCAAGTGTCAGCGGAATTTCATATTCAAGATCCCTGCCTTTCATCTGGGCCTGGCGGCCCTGGCCTCCCATGTTCTGGAAAAACGGGTTTGATCCCATCCCGCCGGATGAAAAGGTCCTTCCCTGCCCTCTCTGGCCGAAACCACCACCGGAAGAGGTCCTGAACTGTCCGCCAAAACCGAATTCTTTGAGTATGTCGCCCAAATCGAAATTTCTGAAAATATCTTCCTGTGAAAATTTTTGCTGGAAATCAGCTGAACCATAAGTGTCGTACTGTTTCTTTTTTTCCGGATCACTGAGGACAGCATAGGCCTCGGATATTTTTTTGAATTTTTGTTCCATGGACTTGTCGCCCTTGGTTTTATCCGGGTGATACTTGAGTGCCAGCTTCCTGTATGCTTTTTTTATCTGGCTGGCATCCGCATTTTTATCGATACCCAGTATCTTGTAATAGTCATCAGCCATTTTGGTCATCCTTTTTAATAATATCAATCATATTAATATGTTATGGGGTAAAGATAATAATTGATTCATTTAAGTCAACCCCTGTTCAATTTACGGTGTGCCGAGACGGCAATCATGAGGACGGAGAGCCCTGCCGGAGTCATCCCGTCTATCCGGGAAGCCTGGCCAATAGATGCCGGCCTTATCATCATGAGCTTTTCTTTCAGTTCGTTGGACAGTCCGTGAACAGAGGCATAGTCGATATCCCCTGGAATCCTGATCTGTTCCATGTCCTTGAATTTTTTGACTTCCCGCAGCTGTCTTGAGATGTAACCCTCGTATTTGATTTCAATTTCAGCCTGTTCGCTGGCACGGTGGTGGACGAGCTTCGGGGGAGGGGACAGGTGCCGGATGTCTGCATAAAAAATCTGCGAACGTTTCAACAGCTGATCAAGCTTGATACCGGTAGCCAGGGGCGTTGACCCGATCGTTTCAAGGTAGGCGTTAGTGGACGGTTCCGGCTTGACTACGGTTTTCTTGATCCTGTCGATTTCCATGGCTGTCTGGCGGCGGATCTCCCGGGTAAATTCCAGAGTGGTATCATCAACCAGACCGAGTTCATGGCCTTTTTCGGCCAGCCTTAGATCGGCGTTATCCTCCCTGAGCATCAGGCGGTATTCCGCACGTGAGGTAAACATGCGGTATGGTTCCAGGGTCCCCCTGGTGACCAGGTCGTCGATTAATACTCCCATGTAACTTTCGGAGCGGTCCAGGATAAACGGCGGGCGGCCCTGGACCTTGCCGGCCGCGTTGATTCCGGCCCAGAGTCCCTGGGCGCCGGCTTCCTCATATCCTGATGTACCGTTTATCTGGCCGGCAAGGAACAGTCCGCTGATTTTTTTTGTTTCAAGTGTTGGAAAAAGAGACAGCGGATTGATAAAATCATATTCAATGGCATAGGCCGGCCTCATGATCTGGGCATTTTCAAGGCCGCAAACCGACCTGACTACCTGGTACTGGATTTCCAGCGGCAGGCTGTTTCCCAGGCCGCTGGCATAGATTTCTTCAGATTCGATTCCCTCGTATTCAAGGATCACGTGATGGCTTTCCCGGTCGGGGAACTTGACAATCTTGTCTTCAAACGACGGGCAGTACCTTGCGGAACGTCCTTTGACAGCACCGCCGTAGAGCGCGGAAAAAGAAAGGTTTTTTCGAACTATTTCATGGGTTTTCTGGTTGGTGTGTCCCATGAAACTTGGAAGCAGGGAAGTGGTGACGGTTTCAGTGGCAAATGAAAAGGGTTTTGGAATATCATCAGATTCCTGGCGCCTGAAACATGAAAAATCGATTGTCCTGGCATCGAGCCTCGGCGGAGTGCCGGTTTTCATCCGGCCCATTTCAAAGCCTGCACTGTACAGGTCATGGGCCAGTTTGTAGGATGCAAATTCTCCGGCGCGGCCGGCTTCGATCCGGGTGGATCCAATGTGGACCAGGCCCTTGAGGAATGTGCCGGTGGCAATGACCAGGGCACGGGTACCGTAATGAAACCCTGTATGGTCGACAATGCCCGTGACCCGGTTGTCTTCAACCACAATTTTTTCGGCCATTGCCTGCTTGATCTGCAGGTTCGGGGTTTTTTCCAGGACAAGTTTCATGTGCCGGTGATACATGTATTTGTCGTTCTGTGTCCTGGTGGAATGTACTGCCGGTCCCTTGCGGGTGTTAAGGGTTCTGTACTGGATGGCTGATGCATCGGTGGTCCTGGCCATCTGTCCGCCGAGTGCATCTATTTCCTTGACCAGCTGGCCCTTTGCCATGCCGCCGATGGAAGGGCTGCACGGCATGGCTGCGATTTTATCCAGGTCTATGGTCATCAGCAGGGTCTCACAGCCCATGCGTGCTGCGGCCAGAGCGGCTTCGCATCCGGCGTGACCTGCGCCGATAACAATGACATCGTATTTTTTGCTGTTAAACACCATGAAAATCTACTATATAGCCGGTTGGGGATAAGGTCAAGAAAAGGTTGAAAACGCCATGGATTCAGCAAAAAGATATTCAGATTACAATTCCTATCTCAGGACACTGTTCAATGAAAGGGTGCAGAAGATTTCCGTGGATGCCGGGTTGACCTGCCCTAACCGGGACGGCCTGATTTCAGGGAATGGCTGCATTTACTGCAATGCAAAAGGATCGGGATCCGGCGCATTTGCAAAGGGAATGTCCATTACAGAACAGATCGAGGCCGGCAGGGTGCCGATGATGAAAAAATACAAGGCGCGAAAGTTTATAGTTTACTTTCAGTCCTATACCAACACCTACGCCCCGGTGCCGCACTTGAAACAGATGTTTGACCAGGCATTGTCCTGTGAAAATGTGGTCGGACTGGCAGTTGGCACCCGCCCTGACTGTATAGACAGGCAAAAAATCGAACTGATCCAGTCCTATGCTGATCAATGCCTTGTCTGGCTGGAATACGGCCTTCAGACAGTTCATGACGATACCCTTAAACGCATCAACCGGGGGCATGACTTCGATGCGTTTGAAAAGGCCGTTCAGCTGACCAGGGACAGGGGTATAAGGATCTGTGCCCATGTCATTCTCGGACTTCCCGGCGAGGACAGGGAAATGATGCTGGAAACTGCAAGGGTACTTTCGGGCATGGGCATCGACGGCATCAAGATTCACCTGCTGTACGTGGTGAAGGGGACGGCACTGGACACCATGTGGCAAAATGGAGAGTACCGGTGCATGACCCAGGCCGAATACGTCGATGTGGTCTGTGATTTTTTAGAACGTCTGCCGGAAAACATCATTATCCAGCGAATTACCGGAGATCCCCATCCCGAAGAGCTCAGGGCGCCTCTGTGGGCCGCCCGTTACCGTGATACATTCAACATGATTCAAAAAACACTTAAAGCACGGGACACTTACCAGGGAAAAAGGCTCAAAGGCTGATAGAATCCAGCAGTTATAGTCTGTCGATTAGCCTTACCACCAAGACGAACCTTATGACCAGGAATGAATATGACCTGTTTGATAGGGTCTGCAAGAAAGATGACGACTAATATTGTGAGGATGAGAATAAATAGACTCTTCCTCATTCAGGAAAAAACTTAAAATTTTTTCAGAAAAACTAAAAGGAGGATCAAAGAGAACAAAGCCAGTTATCCAGACAGGATTTTGTCTGGCTTCAGGATATTCAACTGCTTTTTTTTATTCTGAATGTTTCAGGTGTCCATAGCCCCTGTGCCACTCTTTTTTGATAATATTTTTCAGGAATTAGACAATTGGTATTTTTCCTTATTTGTTCAAGGTTTAAGCGATCTTCTCCCAATTTTTGAAACCGCTCAATGATGTCCTCGACAGGTCCGATTTCAACACCAATCCATCTCCTTTTCTTTATTTGTGCAACCGCATATGTTGTACCAGATCCACCAAAGGGATCAAAAACTATGTCCCCTTCTCTTGTAGACATTTCTATTATCCTGTCCAAAAGCTTTACTGACAATTCATTTGAGCCGTTTCTCTTTTTGTATTTTGCATGTCTTACTGGCGGAATATCCAACCAAACATCGCTTATATTGACCCCATTCGGACTCATTTTGTTTTTATACCCACCATAATCTTTTAAATCCCCTTGACAGTGAGGACAAATTCCCATGGGAATCCTGTCAGGTTGAAACGTTTTGGGCTTTTCTCCTTTGCAATAATAAAGCAAAGAATAATGTGATGGATACAACCTTCCCTTGATGGGAAGAGAATATTTAATATCCACTGAAATCCAGTGTCTGAAGGTTAATAGGCTATTTAAATATTCAGTTGTCTGGGAATTCCATTTTGGCAGATTCCAGATAAAAAAGCTACCGCCCGGTTTTAGAATACGGGCACATTCAAAAATCCATTTTTCACACCATGACAGATATTGATCGGCCTTAAGATCATCATTTATGCCAGAAGGATAAAGCTTATTCAAATTAAATGGTGGATCAGCAAAAACCAGATCCACACAATCATTTTCAATTGTTTCAAGCAGGTCAATGCAGTCACTTTGAAACCGGGTGCAACACAAAAAAGTTGCACGACTAAGCTGTCATCGGCAAATCTTCAATAATGTTGTTATCAAACATTTTTTTAACGATACCACAA
>CAYNHL010000055.1:0-6037 GCA_964397015.1 uncultured Desulfobacterales bacterium
GTGGTATTCATATTTGTCATCATCTGTATTCTGATTGGTGCGGTCGGCCTGTGGAACCTGTCGGAAATGAAAAACCAGATCAGGAACATTGTGGACAATTCGGCTGAAAAGATCATGCTGGCAACCGCAACCAAAAACGACCTGCTGGTTATTGCGGTATCGGAAAAAAATATGCTGATCAGTGAAAAAGAGTCTGAAATGACCGCCTATGCAGATATCATCGCCGGGGCTGAGTCAGCCATAAAGGAGCAGACGCAGGCAATGATCCCCCTTGCCGCAAAATCTGAACAAAAATTGCTTGAAGACTTCAACCAGGCTTTTTCCAGCTTCATGACAGTGAACGCACAGGTCACTGAACTTACACTTCAAAATACCAATTTCAAGGCTGCCCGGCTTTCGGCCACAGAGGGGATGCCGCTGGTCAAAGAGCTGGATCTGCATGTCGAAAATATTCTGCAGCAGTATGAAACAGAGTTCAACGAGGCCACCAAGCTGTTTGATGCCATGTACCTGGCAGAAGTAGGGGAGCTGATGCAGCGCTCCGCCCGCCTTCTCGGTATGGTCAAATCCCTCCAGACAACAGTGCAGGCCATCATCCTGTCAAGAGATCCCCGGGAAATCGAAAACCTGGTCCAGCAGCTCAGTGAGCTGACTACACCTATCCAGGCGGAATTCGACGACCTGGAATCTAAAATAAATGACAAAAGCCGATCGGATTTCAATGCTGCCAAAGACCTGTTTGCAAGCTTCACAAAAACCATTGGCCGGATAACACAGCTGGCCCTGCAGAACTCCAACGAAAAGGCATTTGCATTATCCATGACCGAGGGGAAAAAATACCTGGACCAGGCAGAAGACCTCATGAGCCAAATGGTAGAACACAGCCGGAAAGGATTGAAAGCCGACCGGGAAGCCAGTGATTCCAATTTCAGACAGGCACTGTCCCTTCTTGCCGGAATTGCCGCAGCTGGAATCCTGGTGGGTATCATACTGGCATCGATAATTATCCGCCAACTCATGACGGTTCTCAATAAAAGTTTCTCATTTGCCAGGACCCTGTCCAGCGGTGATTTCACTTCCCGGCTGGATATCCGGCGCAATGACGAACTAGGTGACCTGGCCAGGCATCTCAACGATATTGCACTGAACGTAGGTGAACTTATCAAGGGATTGCTGCAGAAAATCGAATCTTTGACCCAGGCATCCAGACAGCTTGCCTCGCTGTCCGGCGGAATGACATCCCATGCCTCGGATGCATCAAAAAAATCCCGCTCAGCGGCACAGGCGGCAAAAGAAATGGACGATTCCATGTCTTCTGTGGCCGCGGGCATGGCTGAAACATCCACCAACCTGTCAACCGTTGCCGCAGCAGCCGAGGAAATGACCGCCACCATCAACGAAGTTTCCACCAATACAGCCAAAGCCAGGCAGACCACGGATGAAGCGGTTACACAGACCCGCGAGGCCAAGGCCAGGGTCGAACATCTCAACAAAGCCGCCGCTGCCATCGACAAGGTGACGGAAACCATTACCGATATTTCAGAACAGACCAACCTTCTGGCATTGAACGCCACCATTGAAGCGGCCCGGGCTGGTGAAGCCGGGAAAGGATTTTCCATTGTTGCCTCTGAAATAAAGGATCTGGCCGGGCAGACCGCTAAAGCCACCGAAGAGATAAAAAAAGAAATCCAGCAGATCCAGGATGAAACAGCTGACACGGTTTCCCTTATTACAAAGGTTGACAGCATTATCTTCAATATCAACGAGCTGACCGAAAGCATTGCCACCGCCATAGAGGAGCAGTCCGCCACCACCCGGGAAATTTCCAGCAATATAAACCATGCCTCAGATGCCGGACATTCAATCAGCGGCAATATCACCCAGTCTTCCACGGTCACGCGGCAGGTAGCATCCGATGTATCAGATATCAGCACCATGTCCGACAGCATCAGTGAAAACAGCACTAAAGTTAGCAGCAGTGCTGATGAACTGGCACAGATTGCCTCGACACTTCGGGAAATGGCATCAAAATTCAAGGTCTGATTTATGACAGACATACCACCAGGCCAGACCGGAAGCGACCCTGACCAGGGGACTGTCATCCGGCCCGGACGTCACATGGACAGCCGGCACTGTGCCGCCCTCTGGAACCTTGCGGCAAAACAGGTATCTGATAATTTCGGGCATGACATAACCATTGATTTCAAGCAGGTCGAGTCCATGGATACTGCCGGGGTTCTTTTTGTCGACAGGCTCAAAGCCCTTGCCCGAAAGCATCGATCAAACCTGCACCTGGCAAATTTGTCGACAGCCCATCAAAAACAGCTGGACACCATGCCCAGGCAGAATCCTGAAGCAATCCTGGCATACCGCCCCCATGAGCTGACAATGATACAGCATACCGGGCAGCGCGCCTTTGCATTTTTCACTGATATACACCAGTTTATATCTTTTCTGGGCAATATAAGCCTGGCCCTGTGCCTTGCAGTGATACGGCCGTCACGGCTGCGGTGGAAAGAAACAGTCCTGATTGCCGAGAGAAGCGGTGTCAATGCCCTGCCCATCGTGGCTCTTATCAGTTTTATCGTGGGCCTTGTCATGGCATTCCAGGCAGCCATGCCCATGCGGATGTTCGGCGCTGAAATCTTTGTGGCAAACCTTATCGGAATTGCCATGGTCCGTGAGCTCGGCCCCCTTATGACCGCAATCGTGCTGGCCGGACGTTCAGGTTCCGCCTTTGCGGCGGAAATGGGCACCATGAAAATCAACGAGGAAATTGACGCATTGACCACCATGGGACTGGATCCGGTCAGATTCCTCATTGTTCCCAGGGTCCTTGCCGCTATGATCATGACACCGCTTCTTTCACTGTTCGCCAACCTCATGGGAATAATCGGCGGTGCCATTGTGATGCTTTCTCTGGGATATCCGCTCATAAGCTATTACCGGCAGATTGTCAATTTTGTCACGTGGCAGGATTTTACATCAGGCATTGTAAAATGCTTTTGTTTCGGTATATTGATTGCCATGACCGGCTGCATCCGGGGATTCCAGGCAACGGGCGGTCCGAGTGCCGTCGGGCAGGCCACCACCAGCGCAGTGGTGACAAGTATCGTCCTGATTGCGGTCGTGGACGGTATATTCAGTGTAACTTACTATTACCTTGGGATATGACACCTGAAATGAACCCAGTCATACAAGTGGAAAACCTGACCATCGGCTACCATGACCAGGACCCTGTCATAAAGGATATTTCATTTTCCGTGGACCGGAAAGAGATATTTGTCATCATTGGCGGTTCCGGAAGCGGCAAGAGCACCCTTCTCAAGCATTTAATCGGTCTTTATGCACCGCTTGAAGGCCGTATACGTATCCTGGACCATGAAATGACTGCCGTGCCTGGTAAAGACCGCATGCCGCTGTACAGAAAAATCGGCGTAGCGTTCCAGAGCGGAGCTTTGTTCGGTTCCATGACGGTTCTGGATAATATCCGCCTGCCATTGCAGGTCCATACCGGCCTGCCGCCGGATTTCATAGACGATATCGTATTCCAGAAACTCGGGCTGGTGGGACTGGAGCACGGCGCTTTTCTTCTGCCGTCCCAGCTCTCCGGAGGCATGGCCAAAAGAGCTGCCCTGGCCAGGGCCCTGGCCCTGGATCCGGCCATCCTCTTTCTGGATGAGCCCTCCGCCGGACTCGACCCTGTCACGTCGGCAGACCTGGACATGCTGATAATGGAATTATCCGAGCTGTTCGGTATCACCTTTGTAATTGTCACCCATGAACTGGAAAGCATAAACACCATTGCACAAAAAGTGCTGGTGCTGGAAAAAGAAACAAAGGGAATGGCTGCCCTGGGCACACTCGAGGAACTGAAAAAAGACAGGAGCAACCCTTACCTTAACAATTTTTTCAATCCGCCTTCACGAAAAAGGATCAGCCCATGACACCCCAGGGAAATTATTTCAAACTCGGACTGTTCATCATCCTGTCATTTTTACTGGGTGCCGCATTCCTGACCGCCCTGGGAGCGGGCAGCTTTTTTGAAAAAAAGGTGCTTGTGGAAACCTTTTTCAACGAATCTGTCCAGGGTCTGAACGAAGGATCTCCCGTAAAATTCAAAGGCATTACCATAGGCAGCGTAAAATCCATCACCAGTGCAGCCGGAACCTACCAGGAACAGACCCGTTACATCCATGTCGTCATGACCCTTGCCGACGAGGTATTTCTCGGCCAGACCGGGCCTGATACCACCCACAGGATTCAAAAAGCGATCGAGAACGGCCTGACAGTCCATCTGTCTTTCATGGGCCTGACCGGAGCGGCTTTTCTTGAGATGGACTATTCTACCGGACGGTCACAGGACATCCTCGAGATCGACTGGAAAACAAACCATACTTATATCCCGTCCCGGGCCAGCAGCATGAAACGGTTCAGTGAAACCCTGAACCATATCATGGACAGCCTTGACGGCCTTAACGTAAAAGGCATGATTGACGACCTGCAATCCCTGCTGTCCTCATTGAATACAAAGGTGGATCAGGTGAATACCCGGGAAATTTCCTTTCAGTTCGAATCCCTGGCAAGGGAAATACGGGAGACCAACCAGGCTCTCCAGAAATGGCTTGATTCCAAAGGGTTGTCAGACCTCATATCCAATGCCGACTCCTCCGTCGACCGGCTGGACCAGCTCCTTGAAAAATCTGAAGGTCCCATAGCGAACACATTGAAAAATTTCGAGCAAACAGCCGAAAACACCCGCCGGCTTACCAAAACGTTCGAAACAAAAGCCATGGCGGAAATGGCAGCCATTTCCGCGGACATCTCCGAACTGACCGAGAGCCTGCAACGGACTGCGACTATCGTGGAAAACACTGCATTGCTGAATACACAGACGGTCAATGCCACAATGGAAAATTTGAAAATCACCTCGGAAAACTTAAAATACCTGTCCATGGAACTGAAAAAATATCCGGGACGGATTTTTGAGACTCCTCCGGCATCCCCATAAAGGAAACCTGCATCATATGAAGCAGACACTGTTGATTACAATCCTTGGGATTACTGCATGCCTCCAGGGATGTTTTTCGCCTGGATCGGGGTTCCCTGAAAAACATTTTTACAGCTTTGATGATATCGAACTGCCCCAAGCCGCCCGAAGCCCGGCATTGCCGCTTTTTGCCAGACCGTTTGACATCTCGGTTGAATGGGATACCGTTTCTTTTGTCTACCGGATTGGGCAGCATGAATACAAAACCCTGTATGCAGCTGAATTCATGAAGTCCCCGGCCTCCCTGGTCAGGGAAAAAACCGTGTCGGCCCTGTACGGGACCGGTCTGTTCACACCGGTATCACAAATTTTTGACAAGACACACAGGCACCGGCTTGCGGGAAGAATCAATCACCTTTACGCCGATATCCGTAACAAAGAAGAGCCGATGGCCGTTCTTGACATTAACCTCGCCTTGTCCGACGGCAGCAGGATCCTCTGGGAAAAATCCTATCAATGCCGCAGGCAGGCCCGATCCCCTGCTCCGGCAGACATGATGCCGGCGTGGAGCCATGCCCTGGACCGAATTGTACACGACTTTTACAACGACATCCTCAAGATCAGTCACCCCGACGGATATTGAGCTTTCTCATCCTCGAGGCAAAGGTGGACCGGTTAATACCGGAATCCGCAGCCGCCCTGGTAATATTCCAGTTGTTCTTTTCCAGCAGGTGTTTTACATATTCATTTTCAAGCTCCGCCCATTTCAGGCCTGCAAAAAACCTCGCAGAAGAATTCCACAGGGCTTCATCGCCGGGGCTGCCGGAAAATGCACCGGCCATGTGATTGTCCTGGCGTACATGGGTCGGGATGTCTGAAAGCTCTATATAATCAGCTTCTGTAGTTACCAGAAGATAGCGGATCAGGTTTTCAAGTTCCCTGATATTTCCAGGCCACGAATACGAGACAAGACACTGAAAAGCCTCGGGAGACATGCTTTTTTCAATCGCCCCGATCTTCAGGGCCTCCTGTTCCATAAAATACCTG
>CAYNHL010000055.1:6047-22237 GCA_964397015.1 uncultured Desulfobacterales bacterium
ATACCTGACCAGCAGCGGGATATCCTCTTTTCTTCTGTGCAGCGGGGGAAGATGAACCGGGAGTACGGACAGCCTGTAATAAAGATCCTGCCTGAATGAATTGTCCAGGATCATTGTCTTGATATCCCGGTTTGTAGCAGAAATAATACGGACATCCACGTGCCTGACCCGGGTCGCGCCTAAAGGTTTTATCTCGTTTTGCTGGAGTACCCGCAAAATACCGGCCTGGGTATTCAAGGGCATATCCCCGATTTCATCGAGAAACACAGTTCCGAAATTGGCAGCTTCGAACAATCCGGTTTTATCTTTGACCGCTCCTGTGAATGCCCCTTTTTTATAGCCGAACAACTCGCTTTCAAGAAGAGTTTCCGGAATGGCCGAGCAGTTCTGGACCAGGAAAGGCCCGTCCTTTCTCGGGCCTGTCTGGTGAAGCATCTTGGCCACAAGTTCCTTTCCCGTGCCGCTCTCTCCTGTGATCAACACGTGAAAATCCGTTTTAGCATAACTTTTCACCAGATTCATGCTTTTTTGAAATTCAGGACTCTGCCCGACGATCAACGGCTCGGCCCGTATCTCGTTAAGAGCGTTTTTCAAAGAGAGGGCTTTTTGCTTTTCCGTATGGTACAAAATCGCGTTGCTAAGGGCTATGGAGCAGATATCCACAAGGTTCTGAATATTGGTCAGGTATCCTTTCTCAAGGTTCAGCCTGGTTTTTCCAGCCGAGGTATCGATAATCTGAACAGCGCCGTATACTTTCTTGTCCCTGAAGAATAAAGGAAAACACAGGATCAGCGAGCTTTTTACGGCAAACTCGTCCTCAACTTCCCTGTAATGGCGCTTGTCACTCATGGCTTCTGCAATGGCCATCTGCCTGTTTTCAATAACCCATCCGACAATGCTTGGCTGACCTGCCTCCAGCGTGACTCCCTTGATGCGGTCCGCCTCGGTTCCTACGGCCTCGATGCAGACATAACTGTCACGTTTCTTTATCCAGATCGAACCCCGCTCCACGTTCTGGATGGTCAAAAGTGAATTCAGGAATTTTTTCTGAAGCGCCTCCGGGTTAAGCTCCTTGAACAAAGCCAGTGACGATTTATTCATGATTTCTCCAGGCATGATGATATATCATCAAATTGGTGGGATATAAAAACTTATAACGAAATACAATCACTTTTTCCGCCCGCTGTTTTTTCGTTTGACTGCTATTTATCAATATATCCAATAAATACGATCATATCAAACCTTTTCAACCACTATGGCATAAAATATGTATTAATGATTTATAAACAACAAAACCAGTGGCAATGGTCACGGACTTTTAATTTAAGGAGATTCCCATGAAACAGACAATTACAATCGACAGTATTGATACCGCGGTCTTTGTCTGTCCTGAATGCAGGGAGACAAAAATCCTGCAGCTGTCCCAGTACAAGATAAGCAGGCCCCGGACAACCGTTACTTGCAAATGCGGCTGCGGCCACAGCTGCAGCGTTGTGCTGGAAAAACGCTATCAGAATGTCGGCAGCACCCATTTGATGGGAACATATATTACCAGGGGCAAAAAACGAACCAGCGGCCGGATGATCATAAAAAAACTCAACTCCAAAGGACTGATGCTCAGGACCAACATCGAACAGAATCTTCTGCCCGGATTTAAAATGTTTCTGGAGTTTGTGCTCGATGATGCCAAGCAGTCCATTGTCAAAAAGGAGGTGGTGGTGAAGGCAAGGAAAGGCAGGTACCTGAGCGCAGAATTCACATCCGGAGAGCACTATGACAACCTGGGCCCGTATTTATTCTTCAACAAACTGTATATTTAACCTCCCCTCCATAATATTACAGTAACGAATACGGGTCCACATCGACAGCAAGCTTGATGTCTTTTAAGGCCTTGAGCTTGCTGTTTCCCAGCATCTGCCGCACAACGAGGTTCAGTTCAGAGGCCAGGGCCCCCTTGATCAGAATCTGCCACCGGTATCTCGAAGAAATTTTACCAATGACCGCCGGGACAGGTCCCATCACCTGAATCCTTCCGGCCAGGTCCGGCGTGTCATCGATTATCCTGCCCAGAAGATCACCTGCCATGACAGCTGCATCCTCGACCCTCTCTTTTTTCCGGCCTGAAAATTTGAGCAGGATGATCCGTGAAAAAGGCGGATACATCAAGGCCTTTCGGAAAGGAATCTCCATTTGGTAAAACTGGACGACATCCTGGGTTCTGGCCGCCTCCATGCTGAAATGATCCGGGTTGTAAGTCTGCATTATAACGGTTCCGGTTTTATCGCCCCTTCCTGTCCGGCCGGCAACCTGGGCCAGAACCTGGAAGGTGCGCTCACTTGCCCTGAAATCCGGAAGGCTCAGGGCCAGGTCCGCACAAATGATGCCCACCAGCGTAATGGAAGGAAAATCATGACCCTTGGCCAGCATCTGGGTGCCGACAACTATATCGACCGTCCTGTTGCGGATGCTTTTCAGTATACGTACCATCTGGCCCTTGGCCCGGGTGGTGTCCTGGTCCATCCTGACGACCCTTGCGTGGGGAAACATCTTCTTTAAAAGCAGCTCGATTTTTTCAGTGCCAAACCCAAGAATCTTGACTTTGTCAGCATCGCAAGCCGGACACCTGAGTGAAACCGGCTGCACCATACCGCACAAATGACACCTTAATTCCCCGGCCGCTTTATGGTATGTCATGGTAATGTCACAATGGCGGCACGACACGGTCTGACCGCAGCTGCCGCAGACCGGGAAAGAGGCATATCCCCTGCGGTTCAAAAAAATCAGGGCCTGGTTCCCGCTGTCCAGACAATGCCTGATGCCTGCGGCCAGCTCAGGCGTAATCAACCTGTCAGCAGCCCGGGATTCACGGTATTTCTTCAAGTCTATACAAGTAATCTGTGGCAGCGGTTTTTGATTGATCCGCTCAGGAAGACAAAGCAGGGTAAACTTCTGCTGCACGGCATTGTGATATGACTGCACCGAAGGGGTGGCCGATCCGAGCACCACGGGCACCCGGTCCAGCTTTCCGCGCACCAGGGCCATGTCCCTGGCATTATAACGAAGGCCGCTCTCCTGCTTGTAAGAACCGTCATGTTCTTCATCCACGATTATCAGGCCCAGCGGTTCCACCGGTGCAAATATGCAGGACCTGGCACCTATAACCACATCCGCCTTGTCCTGCCTTATCCGGTACCACTGGTCCAGCCTCTCCCCGGGAGAAAGAGCGGAATGAATAACTGCAACCCGGTTCTGGAACCTTGCCCTGAACCGGCGCTCTGTCTGGGATATCAAAGAAATTTCCGGCACCAGGACAATGGCCTTCCTGCCGGCCTCGACAGCAGCCGCAACCAGTCTCATGTACACTTCCGTCTTTCCGCTGCCGGTCACACCCCACAGCAAAAAAGGACTGAACCCGGCCGTCATGCAACCCGAAACCCGTTTTACCACTTTTTCCTGGGCCACTGTCAGTGCCGGCGGAATATCCGGAGGAACCGGGTCGCCAAAAGGATCCCTGAATACCTGTTTTTCGACAATCCGGATATATCCCTGCTCCGATAGAGGTCTTATCAGCCTGACAGCCGACGGCACAGACTGTTTTACCACATCCAGGGAAATGCCCGGTGCCGCACAGACCATATCCAGGATCTGGAGCCGCTTTTTTGAAATTTTTTTATCGCCGGGCCGGATACCTCCGGGCTCCAGGAACCGGGCGGTCTTCATACTTACGCCCTGTGGCTTGAGCTTTGTATTACACTCAACCCATCGAGCTTTTTCCATTTTTCTTACCAGTGAGTGAATACTGGTATTTTTTGTCTGTCTGGCCAGCTGCCGGACAGAAAGCGGCGTACTTTTTGACAGGCAATCCAGCACGAGCTTTTCAGCCGGGCCCACATCCGGTCCGTCAGGGTCGGGCATTTTTTGTCCCGGGGCCACAAGGGTCACGTCGTGGCGATCGAGGCCCGAAGGAAGGGCCGCCTTGATCACCTCTCCTGCCGGGTAAATGTAATATTCGGCCATCCACCTGAAAAAACCGATCATCTGTCCTGTAAACAACGGGCTGGTATCCAGGATATCCAGGATATTCTTCGCCTTGAACCCATGGGCGCTTTTTCGGCCGGCCAGTATGTATCCTGTCACCCTTCGCCTGCCGAAAGGAACCAGGACGCGCATACCGGGCTGTGCCTGGGCGCAGAAATGTTCCGGAAGCCTGTAGGTGAATGTCTGATAAACCGGAAGGGTCACTGCCACTTCAATATAGGGCGTTGTCATCATCAGTCCTATTGAACATAAAACCACAAAATTTTCAATACAAGATAAATTCCTTGACTCATATTTTGCTTTCGAATACTTACTGAACAATTCGGAACAAACCAGATAAAAAAATTATATACAAGGAGGAGAGATGGCGGTATTTGTGCAGGACCACCCGCTCATCAGGCACAAGCTTGGATTGATGCGGCAAAAAGATATCAGCACAAAGGATTTCAGGGAATTGTCATCAGAGGTGGCCAGGCTGCTGACCTATGAGGCAACTGCCGATCTGGCAACGGAGAAAAAGCAGGTGGAGGGATGGGCCGGGCCGGTGGACACGGAAACCATCAAGGGGAAAAAAATCACCATAGTCCCCATTCTGAGAGCCGGCCTTGGTATGATGGACGGAGTGATCGACCTTATCCCGTCTGCCAAGGTGAGCGTGGTTGGCTTCTACCGGGATGAAACCACCCTTGAACCGGTACAGTATTATGTCAAGACCGCCAGCGCCATGAATGAGCGCATCGCTTTGATCCTGGATCCCATGCTGGCCACCGGCGGAACGCTCATAGCTACAATCGACCTTCTCAAACAGGCAGGGTGCCGCACCATAAAAGGCCTGTTCCTGGTGGCGGCGCCCGAAGGCCTCAAAAAGGTGACGGCAAAACACCCGGATGTGGACATACATGTGGCAGCCGTGGACGACTGCCTCAACGACATCGGATACATACTTCCCGGCCTTGGTGATGCAGGGGATAAAATTTTTGGAACCAAATAAACATTACCCTTGAGCAGAAAGGAAAACTACACATGTCCCAGTTATCATCTGACTATGATTTTCGAGTAAAAGACTGCTTTTTAGGTGCCCAGATGCTGTTCGTGGCTTTTGGAGCCCTGGTCCTGGTACCTCTTTTGACAGGGCTCGATCCCAATGTAGCACTTTTTACGGCCGGACTCGGCACCCTGATTTTCCAGGTCATCACCCGGGGCAGCATCCCGGTGTTCCTGGCATCTTCCTTTGCCTTCATCGCCCCTATCATCTACGGTGTACAGGCATGGGGCATCCCTTCAACTCTTTGCGGCCTGGCTGCCGCCGGAGTGATCTATATCATTTTGAGCCTCCTTGTACGCTGGAAAGGCGCGGACTCGATCAAGAAAGTACTGCCGGCGGTGGTTACAGGTCCTGTTATAATGGTAATCGGGCTTATCCTGGCTCCTGTAGCCGTTTTCATGGCCATGGGAAAAACCGGTGACGGCGCAGCAGTCCTTTTCGATCAGCAGACCGCCATAATCATCGCCATGGTATCGCTGGCCACAACTGTCCTGGTATCCATCCTGGGCCGGGGCATGTTGAAACTGATTCCCATCCTATGCGGTATTGCCGCAGGTTACATTCTGTCACTCGTTTTCGGCATTGTCGATTTTTCACCGGTCCGCAACGCCCCATGGTTTGCCTTACCCGGTTTCGTTTTTCCCCAATGGAACCTCGAAGCCGTCATTTATATCGTACCCATTGCCATAGCCCCGGCCATAGAGCATTTCGGGGACGTAGTGGCCATCGGCGGGGTCACCGGCAAAGACTACCTGAAAACACCGGGTATCAAGAACACCATGCTCGGAGACGGCATTGCCACGTCTGTTGCATCGCTTCTGGGCGGCCCGCCCAACACGACATATTCAGAAGTCACGGGAGCGGTTGCCCTTACCCGGGCTTTCAACCCTGCCATCATGACATGGGCGGCCATTTCCGCCATACTCCTGGCCTTTGTGGGCAAACTCGGGGCTTTGCTCCAGACCATCCCCACACCGGTCATGGGCGGTATCATGATGCTGCTGTTCGGGGCCATCATGGTAGTAGGACTCAACACCCTGGTAAAATCAGGTGACGACCTGATGGAAGCCCGCAACCTGTCCATAGTTGCCCTTATACTGATTTTCGGCATCGGCGGGATGAGTTTTTCAGCAGGCAATTTTTCCCTCCAGGGTATCGGCCTTGCCGGCATTCTCGGCGTGGTGCTCAACCTGGTGCTGCCAAGGGGTAAAACAGCTTGAACAAAGCCTGGATGCCCCCCGGATACCGGGGCGTCCAGGATATAACACGCCATGGGCATGCCCATGACTCCGGTTCAGATAAAGCCTAAAATAGTTTTTCAGGTGTTATATCCATTTTTGCTGTCTTTTGCGTTATCGAAATAAATACTCAAGGATATACCGATGGAGAAATACGTTATGAATAATCAAGAAGCTTACCAAAGAGCTAAAAAAAGAGTAGAAGCAAAGTTTGGATTTTACATTCACCTATCAGTCTACATAGCTGTGAGTATTTTGCTTGTAATTATTAATTTAAGTACATCTGCCGAATACTTTTGGTCCAAGTGGCCGATCGCTGGATGGGGCATTGGTTTGTTTTTTCATGCTTTGGGAGTCTTCGTGTTTTCTGGGGGATCAGCTATCAAAGATCGAATGATTGAGACAGAAATGAAAAAAGAAGATTTAAAGAAGCAATGATCATAGATAAACAAAATTTACAGCTATAGAGTTCACATAACAAGATTAGATTTATCAAGTTAATGTGATGTTCTGTGTATCAGCACAAAACGATTATTATTTAACAACAATAAAGCCGTGTCGGTCAGGCTTGTTTTATTATGTTTTTATCAAAAACTGTTTCTTGTCAAGGGTCAAAATGCAACAATGCAAACCTGACCCCACTTATGACCCCACTTGGAAATAAATTTCACTCAAAAAACAAATGGAGGAAACTCTGTAACGGTACAGCATTTTTCAGGAATATATTCCCGGGAAAATACATGGTAATTCAGGCAAAACTATACAAAACTGCCCATTTTTTCCATTCAGGGGATATAGTAAGTTTTGATTGAAACTACAACAGGCAGACAATCAATCAAATCACAGGAGGGAATAAATTTATGAGCGCTATGCACAATGAATATATAAAATGGTTTGACAGGATTTCTTCTGGTGATGTTGACAGTGTCGGAGGCAAAAATGCCTCCCTGGGTGAAATGATCCAGAATCTCAAATCTGAAAAAATCCGTGTACCGGATGGTTTTGCCACCACATCCGGGGCCTACTGGCAGTTTATCAAAGAAAACAGGCTGGATGAAAAAATAGGCTCGCTGTTGCAGGCTCTTGAAGATGATCGAGAATCCCTGGCCCGGACAGGCCGGAAGATCCGGACTACTGTAAAAGAGGCTAAATTCCCAAAGGATATTGCCCGGGCGATTGAAAACGCGTATGACGAACTTTGTAAACGATACGATACGAGTGATGTGGATGTGGCCGTCAGGAGCAGTGCAACGGCTGAAGACCTTCCCGACGCAAGTTTTGCCGGCCAGCAGGAAACCTTTTTAAATATTTCCGGCGCCGGGGACCTGATGGATGCCTGTAAAAGGTGTTATGCATCTCTTTTCACGAACCGGGCCATCAGTTACAGGACAGAAAAAGGGTTCGATCACATGAAAGTCGCGTTGTCCATAGGAGTCCAGAAAATGGTCAGGTCGGATAAATCAGGATCAGGCGTCATGTTCAGCATCGATACGGAAAGCGGATTTCCGCATATCGTTGTGATCAATGCGGCATGGGGGCTGGGTGAAAACGTTGTTCAGGGAAGCGTAAATCCTGATGAATACAGGGTTTACAAACCCCTGCTCGGGAAAAAAGGCTACATGCCGATCATTGAAAAACACCTGGGGGAAAAAGAGAAAAAAATGATCTATAACGGAGGGGGGAGCCAGACCATAAAAAATATCCAGACCCCGAAAGAGGACCGGCGCAGATTTGTGCTCGCGGATGATGAAATTACACGCCTGGCTGTATGGGCAGCCGCCATCGAGAAGCACTATGGCAAGCCCATGGATATCGAATGGGCCATGGATGGAGAAAACGGGGAACTTTATATTGTCCAGGCCAGGCCGGAAACTGTACAGTCCGGAAAAGAAAAAAATTCGGTCCGGCAATACCGCCTGCTTGAAAAAAAAGATCCTGTCTTGACGGGTGTGAGTATAGGCCAGGCCATTGCTGCAGGAAAGGTATCTTTGATAAAAAGCACCGACGATATCGACCGTTTTACAAAGGGCAATATCCTGGTAACGGAAATGACGGACCCTGACTGGGTTCCCATCATGAAAAAAGCCTCCGGTATTATAACGGATGCGGGAGGAAGGACATGTCATGCGGCCATTGTCAGCCGGGAGCTTGGCATTCCGGCCGTTGTCGGGGTTAATAACGGCACGGAAAAACTTGAAGACGGGCAGGAGATCACCCTGTCCTGTGCGGAAGGAGACGAAGGATATATCTACGAAGGCAGGCTCGAATTCGAGTCCAAGGTTCTCGATCTTTCAAAAATCCCTGAGATACGGACCCGTATCATGATGAATATCGCCAGCCCGGCAGCGGCCCTGCAGTGGTGGCAGCTGCCATGCCACGGTATAGGGCTTGCCCGCATGGAGTTCATCATCAACAATATTATCAAGGTGCACCCCATGGCACTGGTGCATTTTGACCGCTTAGAAGATGAATCCGTAAAAGAAGAAATAAAAAACTTGACCCGTGCATATGAAACCAGGACTGAATATTTTATCCAGCACCTGGCACTGGGAATTGCCAAAATATCAGCCTCCCGGTACCCTGACCCAGTGATTGTGAGAATGAGCGATTTCAAAACGAACGAATATGCCGACTTGATCGGCGGAAAGCAGTTCGAACCCGGGGAGAGTAACCCCATGCTCGGATTCCGGGGAGCCTCGAGGTATTACAGTGACGCCTACCGGGAGGGATTTGAACTGGAATGCCGGGCCATCCGGCGTGTCAGAGAAACCATCGGCATGGACAACGTCATTGTCATGATCCCTTTCTGCCGGACCATTGAAGAAGCCCGCCGGGTACTGGATGTGATGGCTGATTTTGGCCTTGAACGAGGAAAAAACGGGCTGAAAATCTATGTAATGGCGGAAATCCCCTCCAATATCGTACTGGCTCAAAAATTTGCCGAATATTTTGACGGGTTTTCCATCGGCTCAAATGACCTGACCCAGCTGGCACTAGGGGTGGACCGGGATTCCGCCCTGCTGTCCGACCTCTTCGATGAAAGGGATGAGACCGTCAAAACCATGATAAAAGACCTGATCGAAACCGCTCATAAATCAGGCCGCAGCGTTGGCATCTGCGGTCAGGCTCCGAGTGATTACCCTGATTTTGCAGCATTCCTCGTGGAACAGGGAATCGATTCGATATCCTTGAACCCGGACAGCATAATCGATGTAACGCACCGTATTGCCGAAGTCGAAAACCGGTAAAATAAAGCGGCCCGGGCCTTGTAATGTTTAACGTGAAGTTTTCTGCTTATATTTAGGAGCCTTTACAAATATCATCACGGCCAGGACCAGTGCGATCACTCCTACAATGAGACCGATTACCGGAAGCAGCATGAAGTTTAAAACAATAAAAATAATTCCTGTAATCAGGAAGAAAATCGCTGCGGGCATACTTTTATAAATAGGTATACTGGATTGTTCAGGCATGTTGTTTCTCCTTTTTTGTTATGGTTATCCGTTATTCTCATGCTGAAAAAATATACCAGTAACCGGTATTACTCCATAGGGAAAAACCCTTATTACTGTCTGCAAAAATATGCAATTGAGCCCCGTCAGTCTGCAATCTTTTTTTATCTTGTAAAAATGAGCAGCAAATTACTGCAAAACGCTTTAAGAAAGCAAAACAATACGGACAATAAACATAGATACATAATCGATAACAGGAAAATACACTTTTTCATCCATTGTCTGCAGTCGAATGCAGGATTATGCTGCATACTGACAGGCCTGCAGTATAAAATAAATTTACTGCAGGGAAGGATGAATCGAAACATCTTAAAAAAGGGAGAAGATACAAAATGTTTATTGCTGATGTAATTACCGCCCTCATTATTGCCTTCATTATCATGCTGCCGTTTTATTTCCTTGGAAGAACCGGTCCATGGGAGGGCTGGTTATGGTTTGCCCTGCTTCTGTTTTTATTTACCTGGGCAGGTGGTGCTTGGGTTTCCCCTTACGGACCGACTCTCTGGGGTGCTTACTGGGTACCGTTTCTTTTCTTCGGGTTGATTTTCGCCGTTTTGATTGCAGCTGCCGTACCATCCAGGCCACCACGGAACAGGCGGGAAGCGATAGAGCAGGCACGAGCTGAAAGTGATGCAGAAACTGCGACGGCGATATCACTGGGTATCTTTTTCTGGCTTTTAATGGCCCTGCTGGCACTGGCCCTGATCTTCAGGTATACCACCTGATAACTCAAACTTCGGAGTTGGTTGATGACAAATTCCCACAAAATCTTTGAAGACCACATCATGCCGGTCTCCCAATTAACTGCTTTCATACATTCCCTGATGGAGATGCGGCCTGTCATGGGGCCCGTGGAGAGAAAAAATCAGCCGGGTTTTTATCTGTTTGACTGGCTGGAATCAGCCGAAGATTTTATGCCTGAATACACCACGACAGTCCTGCCGCCTAAAAAAGCTTTTTTCCCGCCACACCAGACTCTGTTTCACTTCACATCCGATTTACCGCCAGAGATCCTTCCCGGACATGAGAACTTTCTATTTTCCTGATTGGAGTGCATCCCTGATGAATACTGCTTCTGCACCTCGACAGACACCTGTAATGCACGCCACCCCTGTGATATTTTTTTAACAAAGACCGGGGACAATTATCTTGTGGAGACATATTCGGAAAACGGGGAGTCGCTGGTCCATCCATTACAGCTGCGAAAAGCCGGAAAGGATGATTACAAAGCAAAAGAGACCCAGCAGCTCAAAAAGGAGAATGCCGTCTCTGCCAATTTTCATGCAGATATTGATCAACTGGCTAAAATCCTGGAAAGAGGAGGACTGGAAGACACCTGGAAAGAAATTGCAGAAAAATGCTACAGTTGCGGTTCCTGCAATACCACCTGCCCCGCATGTTTTTGCTTCAACATGCATGATGAGTCAGAACTGACCGGCCGTTCCGAGGCGATCGAGGCCTGTCTGCCTGATTGAAATGCACCGGAAAACAAAAAGGAATACAACCATGTCCTTTCATTTCAAAAATAAACCCAAAATCGCTTTTTTTGATTTTGCCTGCTGTGAAGGCTGCCAGTTGACGGTATTGCGCTTGAACCAGACCCTGTTTGATCTTTTGGCACATATGGAAATAGCAGCCTGGCGCGAAGTCATGACCGGTGAAAGTGATGATTATGATATTGCCTTTTGTGAAGGCAGTATCAGCTGCAAAAGTGATCTGGACCGCATCCACCAGATCCGCAGACAGGCAGGAATACTGGCAGCCTTAGGCACCTGTGCTTCCATCGGCTGCCACAATGCCCTGAAAAACAAGTGGACGCCCGGTCAAATGAGGGAATCGGTATACGGGGATCCGCTTTTCCCGTCCGACGTGATCACACCCCGTCCGATTGCATCAGTGGTTCCGGTGGATTATCACATCCTGGGATGTCCGGTGAGCACCCCGGAACTGGTGACCGTTATCAAGCGGATGCTTACAGGGCAGAAACACGGGCTGCCCAATGAACCGGTCTGTGTGGAATGTAAGCTAAATGACAACCTGTGTGTCTTTGAAAAAGGCGTTGTCTGTATGGGCCCTGTTACCCGCTGCGGCTGCAATGCCATCTGCACTTCCCATGGTGCTCCCTGCCATGGATGCCGGGGGGTAATGGAAGGTGCCAATCTCCAGGCCGCTGTCCAGGCTTTAACAGCAGATCAGCATCACAGCATCATGACGCGGTTCAAAAAAAATTATGACCTCTCTGAAAATGATATCTTTCAAAAATTCACACTTTATGACCACAATGGCACAAAGGATGTAAAAAATGGCAGAGATCAAGATTCATAATCTCACCCGGGTTGAAGGCCATGGAGAATTGACGGTCAACAGGGAAAAATCAGGGGCTGCCCGTGTCCGGTTTTCCGTTGTGGAAGTGCCCCGGTTTTTTGAAGTCCTTTTGCAGGGTCAGGATTACCGCGAGGTAACCCATATTGCCTCGCGTGTATGTGGAACCTGTGCGGTCAGTCACAAATGTGCGGCATTGAAAGCTACGGAATCCGCAATGGATATTCCAGTCAGCACCCAGACCGAAACTCTCCGGCGGCTTGCTTTCCATGGGGAAATCTTAAGCAGCCATATACTGCATATCTACTTTCTGGCCGGCCCGGATTTCATGAATATACCGGATATTTTTTCCCTGCTCAAAAATGATCAGGAACTCGTTCAAAGAGCGGTCAGGCTAAAGGAGACCGGATATGCGCTTTCCGATGCGGTCGCCGGCCGGCACACCCATCCTATTACCATGAATGTCGGAGGATTCAGCTGTGTCCATGAAAAAAATGATTTGCGACCACTTAAAAACAGACTCTGCAAAGCGCTTGAGGATCTGGATATAACTGTGAATCTGTTTAAAAAGATCCGCTTGCCGGACCTGGAATGTGAAACAGAATATGTCTGTCTGAAACATCCGGACCATTATGCATTTTATGACGGAAATCTCTATTCAAGTGAAAAAAAGATGGTCAGTGTCCAGCAATACAGGGAGAATATCAAGGAACGCATTGAGCCTCATTCCACGGCCAAGTATACCCGATGGAACCGTCCGGAATACATGGTCGGAGCTCTGGCCCGGTTTAACAACAACCCTGACCGGCTTTCTTCAAAAGCCAGATCAGCTGCTGTTGAACTGGGCCTGGAGGCACCCTGTTTCAATCCCTTTATGATCACCATGGCCCAGATTGTCGAATGCATCCACTGTGCGGAAGAAAGCCTGCACCTCGTGGACCAGCTGCTGGAGACGGACATTGATGATCCCACTGCCCAGAACCTGGGTAATCTGGAAAAGGATCTGCAGAAATACGAGCTTTTCCTGGAGAATGCGGACGATGAAATGCTACTGCAGCAGCTCAGCATGCTTGTCCGGGCATATGATCCTTGTATTTCGTGTTCAACACATTAAAATTCTCATGAATCAGTGCTGTTCTGTTTCTTCACACAGGGAAAGAATCTTTGCCCATCTGGCGTTCACTTCTTCCTGGATCTCTGCGATCATCTCTTTTTGTTCCGGATCAAACAGGTGTGCAAACCGACCCTGAGACGCCAGCCAATCGGTAATGTTCCGCTTTTCCTTTGGCTTGTAGTTTAAGTGATACTCGCCGTCAATTATTTCATAAAGCGGCCAGAAACAGGTATCCACAGCCAGTTTGGCAATTTCAACGGTGTCGGACTGTTTAAACCGCCAGCCGCGGTGGCACATGGACAGCACATTCAAAAATGCAGGTCCTTTTGTTTCAAAAGCCCTTTGCGATTTGCGGATCAGGTCTTTCCAGTTGGAGATGGTGGCCTGCGCCGCATACGGGATATTATGCGCGGCAATGATTTCGGTCAGGTTTTTTCGAAACTGGGGTTTCCCACTGGATTTTTTTCCCGCCGGCGCCGTAGTGGTGGACGCACCTGCGGGCGTTGCCCCTGACCGCTGTATGCCTGTGTTCATATACGCTTCATTATCATAACAGACATATACGAAATCATGTCCCCGTTCCAGGGCACCGGACAGTGATTGCAGCCCAATATCATATGTACCGCCATCCCCGCCAAAAGCAACAAATTTAACAGGTTTGTCCTGCGAAATTCTGCCCCTGGCCTGCAAGGCACGCCAAGCCGTTTCCACACCACTGATGGTTGCGGCCACATTTTCAAAAGCGTTATGGATAAAAGGAATTTTCCAGGCCGTATACGGATAAATAGTAGTAGCCACTTCAAGACAACCGGTGGCCACACCCGCAACTACCGGATCACTGGTTCCCATCAGGATCTGGCGCGCGGCAATGGCAGCACCGCAACCGGCACAAAGCCTGTGGCCTCCTGTCAATTTTTCGGGCATTTCAGATAATTTTTTCAAATTCGGCATAAACAGCTCCTATTCCCGTACACCGGAATAATTGACACTTTGTTCAACCACCCCTGTTTTTGTTATATTCAACAAATCGGTAAAAATATTTTCAATCATCTGCGGGTCGATTTCCCTGCCGCCCAGTCCGAAAATATAATTGGCAACCGGCAGTTGGCTTCCGCTTTCATACAGGGCTGACGTGATTTCTCCAAACAGCGGTCCACCTCTTGTAGAAAAGGTATCGCTTCGATCCATTACCCCGGCCGCTTTTATTCCTTCCAGAGACCGGCAAATGATTTCTGCAGGAAAAGGGCGTATGAATCTGAGTTTCAACAGACCTGCCCTGATACCCTGATCTCTGAGATGGTCTACTGCCGCTTTTGCGGTTCCGGCAGTTGAACTTAATACAATGACAGCGACCCGGGCATCTTCGAGTCGATATTCTTCGACAAATCCGTATTTCCGGTCAAAGGTCTTTTCAAATTCGGCAAAGATCTGTGGTATTTTCTCAAGAGCCTGTTCCATGGCGGCACTGTGCTGGCGCTTATGCTCAAAATAATAATCCGGAAGATCAAGCGGCCCGTAGGTCACAGGATTATCCACGTCAAGGAGCGGATAAACGGGCTGGTGTTCACCTGTAAACCGTTCCACTTTTCCTTTATCGAAGGTTTCGATTGCCTCCATTGTATGAGAAGTGATAAAACCGTCCTGGCAGACCATTACCGGTAGCCGGATATCGGGGTGTTCCGCAATCCGGACAGCCATAATCAAATTTTCATACACTTCCCGGGCATTTTCACAATAAATCTGTATCCAGCCGGAATCCCTGGCTCCCATTGTATCGGAATGATCGCAGTGAATCAGGCACTCATGGCACTGTGCTCTGATTCTACAGGTATCATCAGCGTATCCACGTCACCATCGGCAATATATTTTGAAAAGTTCATAACAATTTCAGTTTGCGGGGTAATCGGAAAAGCGGCAACCACGTCCGGTTCTATCTGTTTCATGGCATATGAGGTGGCTGCATCACCGGTTAGCGCAATTTTACGGGTCATGGATTACTCCTTTTCCATTTCTATGACATTCAAAGGACAAACCGATGCACAGATGCCACACCCCTTGCAATGGGCATAATCAATTCCAAGAAAATGTGTATCTTTGACTTTTACAGCACCTTCCGGACAATAGACCCAGCATATCAGGCAGTCACGGCAGTTTTCCTTATCCACTGAAGGCCTTACTGTCCGCCAGTCACCGGTTTTATACTTTACCGCATTTCCCGCCTGCGTAATGAGTCCTCCGGCGGGCAATTCTTTCCATCCTGGATTTTTCATTGAATCCGTACCTCCTGAAAGGCTCTTTTGATACATGTGATATTGTCTTCCGCCTTTTTTTTTCCGAGCTTCACAGATAATTTTTCTGTAACGCTCTTTATCAGATCCTCCAGGGAAACGATCTTTTCGATCTTTATTAAGGCTCCGAGCATCAGCATATTCGGCATGTCACCCCCTGTTTCCTCGCGTGCAATAGAATCCGCATCCACTGTCGCCAGCCTGCCTTTGTCAAATTGTATTTTTTTTCGCAGCTGCTCCGGATCACTGCCGGAATTTACAAGAAGGATACCTTCCTCTTCATCCAGCCCCGCCGTGACGTCCACAACATCTATGAGGCCGGCATCCAGCACCACTACGGCAGCCGGCTTTTTGACCCCTGAATGAATTCGAATGGGGGATTCGCTGATACGGTTGTAGGCGGTTATGGGAGCCCCGGATCTTTCCGGTCCGTATTCCGGGAAAGCCTGTATTTCAAATCCGGATCTCATGGCAGTCTGAGCCAAAAGCATGGCAGCGGTTTTTGCACCCTGGCCGCCCCGGGCATGCCATCTGATTTCAATCATATTTTTCAAATCCAATTCTCCTGTAATACCTCTAATTATATTGATTATTTTTAACAGTAATACAACAAGCACAGACTTATCTATAAGG
>CAYNHL010000056.1:0-22205 GCA_964397015.1 uncultured Desulfobacterales bacterium
CTGAACTTTATAGGACCTGTCCCTGCAGTAGCCGAATTCCCATTCATTCAGGACAATTTTAGCCATGACATTGGATCCGTTTACAAATGGCATGACAATGATGCCCATTTCATTTAAATCGATTTCCGGTGCGTGATGGAATACCTGCTGCCGTTTTATGGACAGCCATTTTGCTGTTTTGGCCAGTGTAATGATTTTTTCCCGTGCATATGTGATGCCGTCTATGTCTGCATAGGTTTCGACTGAATCAAATGTGCCGCCCTTGTATTGAGATTCCAGGGGGTGGGCGCTTCGTGCCAGGACCTTGAAACTGACCCGGTGGGTTTTCAGGAACTGTTCAAGCTTTTCAAAATCTTTGGTCTTGAATTTTTCAGCCGGCACATAAATGAAATCCGGTACATTGAAATCATGTGCCTTGAGTTTTTCAAGCAGCTTTGCTTTTTCTGGCAGTTCAGGGTTCATTTCGATCAGCTCTTTTTATTGGAAACGTATGTGATATGTCATCAAAACGACTACATTCACATGCTTTTCTTGTAGCACAAGGAGAAAGCAAAAGCAATATTATGTGCTATAACCCAGGTATTGATTGTTGACTTTATATGTTTCGTAATGGTAGTTTTTAACAGGCCTTATCTATTGGCTGCTTATGAACAATCTGGAGACGAATGGAAAAAGGGATTGCTATTGAAAAAAATGATATCATTGAAAAACTGATCCCTCAAAAAAACTTGTCCGATGTCCTTCGCATTCTGATTCCACTTTATGCAACCTATATCGTTTTCGCCTTGAGCGTGTTCCTGGTTTTTATCCCATGGCATGAAAATCATATGCTTGAGCAGAAAAAGGATACCATACGCCAGTTGACCAACAGTGCCGTAAGTCTGCTGGCCGAGTATGAAACCAGGGTCAGTCAAGGCGAAATGACTCTGGAAGCCGCACAGGATAAAGCTGCGGAGCGGATACGAAACCTCAGGTACGGTCTGCAGGGAAAAGACTATTTCTGGATCATCGATATGCATCCCCATATGATCATGCATCCCTACAGACCGGATCTCGAGGGTGAAGACCTGAGCCGGTTCAGTGATTCTGCCGGAAACTATCTTTTTGTGGCAATGGTTGAAACCGTTAAGGAAGACCTTGAAGGATATGTCGAATATTACTGGCAATGGAAAGACATGCCGGAAAAAATCGTTCCAAAGATGTCTTTTGTCAGATTGTTCGCACCATGGGACTGGATCATCGGAACCGGCATCTACAAGGATGACATAACAAATGAAATCAATGCCATCACGCGCCGCCTGGCATTGATATCCGGCGGCGTTCTGTTTATAATCATTCTAATGTCCCTTTATATTTCCCGGCAGGTAATCAGGATCAATTACAAGAAAACCCTGGCTGAAAAAGACAAACAGCTCGAGAAACTCAGACTTAAAAAACTGTATGAACTGAGCCAGATGTCAGAACAACCAATCGACACAATTACATCGTTTGCACTCGAAAAGGCCATCAGCCTTACCGGAAGCGAAATCGGATTTCTGGCATTTTTGAATGATGATGAATCCAGTCTGACCATGCATACATGGTCCAGGCAGGCCATGATAGAGTGCGAAATCCAAAACAGGGTGCTGGAATACAGCGTGGAGGATACCGGCCTCTGGGCTCTGCCTGCAAGGACACGCAAGCCCCGTATTATCAATGATTATGAACAATTTGATTCACCTGAAAAAAAAGGATTTCCCGAAGGTCACACAGTCGTTTCCAGAATTATGACTATTCCTGTATTTTACGGAGAAAAAATGGTGGCGGTGGCAGGTGTGGGAAACAAACCGTCAGATTATAATAAATCCGATGTCCGGCAGTTACAGTTGATGATGGACGGCATGTGGAAAATCATCCAGAAAAAGAAAAACGAAGACGATTTGCGCCAAAGTGAAGAAAAATTGCAGCGGAGCAACACGGATCTCAAGCTTGCCCAGCGTATTGCCGGTATTGGAAACTATACAATCGATCCGGAAACCGGAAAACGATTCTGGTCGGATGAAGTATACCGGATTTTTGAGCAGGACCCTGATGCCGAACCTTTGTCTGAAAATGAAATTTTGCAGTGTTTTTCTGAGCCATGGAGAACAAAATACCGGACCGCCATTCAAAAAGCACAGGACAAAGGGGTTTCATTCAATATGGAGTTTCAGCTTTCTTTGCCCTCACAAAATATCAAATGGATTTTTGTGATCTGTGAGCCTGAACCGGCTGTCGGCTATAATGGTTATTTAATTCGTGGCACTTTGCAGGATATAACAGAAAGAAAGCGCATGGAAAGACGGATGCAGCAGAGTCAGAAGATGGAAGCCTTAGGTACTCTGGCCGGGGGGATTGCCCATGATTTCAACAATATCCTTTCTTCCATCATCGGGTTTACGGAACTTGCCAAGATGGACGTACCTGATAATTCCGAAGTCTCGAGCAACCTGGAGCAGGTTATGGCAGCAGGCCTCAGGGCCAGGGATCTGGTCCGGCACATACTGACTTTCAGTCGAAAAGCAGATGTCCAGCAGCAAATCATCAATATCGTTCCTTTGGTGAAAGAATGCCTTAAATTCATAAAGGCATCTGCCTCACCGGATATTGATATCAGGAAAAATATTTTTGAAAAAGATCTGCCCGTTCTGGCGGATCCAACCCAGGTTCACCAGATGATCATGAATCTTTTGGCAAATGCCGTTCACGCCATGAAAGAAAACGGAGGAACCTTGGATTTAACGGTCAAATCCGTTACCATTTACAAGGATGAAATCCTGCAAAGCAAAAATATCGATGCCGGACAATATGTTCAAATTCTTGTTTCAGATACAGGGTGTGGCATCTCCAGGGCATTGAAGGAAAAAATTTTTGAACCCTTTTTTACAACAAAGCGCAGGGGCGAAGGTACAGGAATGGGGCTGTCAACAGTCTATGGTATTGTCAAGGATCTCGAAGGCGATATCTCGGTTTACAGCGAACCCGGATCAGGCGCGACATTCCAGGTTCTGATTCCTCAAAAATCGACTGATGCAGATCTTGAATTCACCTTGCCACAGGCTGACCTGATAACAGGCAAAGGAAGAATATTGATCGTGGATGATGAGAAATCCATTGTGGCCTGGACATCAAAAGTGCTGTCAAAGCTTGGATATTATGTGGTTGGTGTTTTTGGCGGACATGAAGCTGTCGATGAGCTATCAAAAGACCCAGGTGGATTTGACCTTGTCATAACTGACCTGGCTATGCCTGAGATTAATGGCCTCGAGTTGTCAAAAAAGATTAAACATATCCGCCCGGATATTCCAATCATTTTGTGCACAGGATTCAGTGAAGGACTGAAACCCGATCTGTTCGAGACCCACAATATCATCTCTATGGTCATGAAACCCATGATTGCCAGTGAACTGTCAGGTATTGTAAACAAGGCTTTAATCGCTACCGGAAAAAGTGATGGTGTCAAATGATTCAAGTCCTGGTCGTTGACGATGACCCTGAGATATGCCTGTTTTTTACCAGGCTGCTCGCCCGTATGCAGCATCGATGCCGGGTGGCCCATACACTGGAACAGGCAAGGTCTATGTTTTTTTCTCATGTTTTTGATCTTGTCCTCCTCGATCTCGAGCTGCCTGACGGCAACGGGCTGGATCTGCTGCCAGAGTTCACGGCATCAAAAGCGTCTCCGGAAATCATCATTGTCACGGGGACAGGAGATGCCAGGGGCGCGAGCCTGGCTTTCAAATACGGGGCCTGGGATTATATAAAAAAACCATTTTTGCTCGATGAGGTGTCATTACCCATAACCCGGGCCATCCAGTATCATCTGGAAAAGCAGAGTAACAGGACCGCAGTTCCCCTGTTAAGGCCGGGTATCATTGGGGAATCCAATGCACTGTATCATTGCCTGGAAAATGTGGCCACCGCAGCTGCTACAGATGCCAGTGTCTTGATAACCGGGGAGACCGGTACTGGAAAAGAGCTGTTTGCCAGAGCCATACACGCTAACAGCAAACGCCGTTCATTCCCTTTTGTGCCTGTGGATTGCGGAGCATTGCCGGACACATTGATTGAGAGCACTTTGTTCGGCCATGAAAAAGGGGCATTTACCGGAGCCGGGAACAAACGGGATGGATTGATCCTTCAGGCGGATAACGGTACATTGATGCTGGATGAAGTCGGTGATTTGCCTTTGAACGCTCAAAAATCACTGTTGAGAAGTCTTCAGGAGCGTTGTGTCAGGCCTTTAGGCGGCAGCAGGGAAATCAAGGTGAACATCAGGCTGATTGCCGCCACCAATCTTGATTTGGACCAGATGGTCGAAGAACGGACATTTCGAAAGGACCTGCTTTACCGTATACGTGCCATGCAAATCCACCTGCCGCCATTGAGAGATCGGGAAAACGATGTCGAAGAAATTATCGTCAATAAACTCCATGAGCTTGCCCGGAGGTACGGCATGGACAGCAAAGCAGTTTCAGACGAGCTGCTTGAAATTATGGCGGCACATCCATGGCCGGGCAATGTTCGTGAGCTCATAAACGTGCTGGAGTATCTTCTGGCCTCAGCCGGTCAGGACCCGACCCTGGTTCCTAAACACCTGCCCCCGGAATACCGGATCTCCAGCCTGGATTTTTCCTCAGGTGTAAAAAAAGAAGCTGATCATGCATTCATTGAAGGATTTGATCAGGCAACAGAAATGCCGCCTTTAAATGAGTTTCGAAGACAGCTTGAAAAAAAATACCTGAAGGAACTGGTGATGCGCTGCAAGTCTGATCGTTACAAAGCCTGCCGCATATCCGGTATTTCCCAGTCCCGCCTCTATGACCTTTTAAAAAAATATGGCCTTTCCGGTTTCAGCAACTCCTGATTCCTGAAAAACGGAATCATTTTTTCCTGTTTCCAGGAATATCGCCTGATCAGGCATTTCTTTTTATGATTATTTTTCATAAGTCTTTATAATATAACGATAAAATTATACGGACCACAATGGCACGTTTTGTGCTCTTTTATTGCCGCAAAGACGAGAGTGTGTTTCAAGGCAACTTGATTACAGGGATAAAAGTCACCAGGACGAAAAGATGAAAATTATTGTTTATAATAACCCTCAAGAAAGTATGGAAGAAAAAATCAGTCCTATGCTCCACAGTCTTTTCCCGCAGCTGGATATCATTGTTTTGGATTCAATTCAAAAAATAAGAAGCAGTCTTTGTCGACCTTTGCATAATATCTCTATAGTGATTTTAATTGTTTCGGAAAATGAACTCGACACATTTCAAGACCTGAATTCGATATTTGAACAGGTCCGAGTGATTTTGATCCTGGCGGACAGGAATACTGAAATATTGGAGGGGACATGAAAAACAGATCGTTAAAATTTAAGCTTATCCTCAGTGGTGTGCTCGTTGTGGTTATTCCACTGACTGTCATTGGGCTTTTTTCAATCAACAAGGCTTCTGATGCCCTGGTAAAAGGTGCGGAAAACCAGGCCGCCCAGATTGCCCGGGACCTTGCAATCATGACGGACAGTGTCTTGAACCAGGAGGTCAAGCTGGCCAAGGAAATGGGAATCAACCCTCTGGTCAAAAATGCCGTTGACAAAGTATATGCTGATGGTATCGATGGCGCTGTAAACGAACTAAAGGCCCTGGATCAGTTTTTAAAAACCGTATCTGAACATATTGGGCATGATTATGACACTTTTTTTGTCACCAATGCCCAGGGCGCTACCATTTCAGATAATTTCAACGGTTCCTTGAGAGAGAATGGAATATCTTTTTCAGATCGGGATTATTTTCTAGAGGCCCGTACTACAGGTAAAACTGCTGTCGGGCAGGCCATTGCCTCACGGAATACCGGAAACCCTGTTGTCGCTGTTGCAGTTCCCATAAAAACCGCATCAGGGGCTTTTGGGGGAATTTTTGGATTGGCCTTGAAACTGGATGAATTAAGCAGGAAAATCACCAGTGTCAAGATCGGTAATACCGGGTATCCCTTTATGGCCGATAAAAACGGTTTGATTGTCGTCCATCCTCAATCCGACTTCATTCTTGATTTAAATATCAGCAAACTCGAGGGAATGGAGTCCATAGCCGCCAGCATGATGGCCCAGAAAACAGGCATAGAGAATTATACCTTTAAGGGGATTGATAAGATTGCAGGATTTGCACCTGTTCCGTTGACCGAATGGAGTATCTGTGTTACCCAGGATGTGCCTGAATTCATGGCGCCTGTCAAAGAGATCCGGAATGTTGTCCTTATCGCGGGAGGGATTTTTCTTGCTGTGACCATATTGCTTGTACTATGGTTTGCAAGATCTATCACCCTGCCTATAAACCGGATCATCCTCGGTTTGAATGAAGGTGCCGACCAGGTGGCTGAAGCATCGAGCCAGGTATCAGTGACAAGTCAGTCCTTGGCAGAAGGATCATCGGAACAGGCCGCTTCCATTGAGGAGACATCTTCGTCAATGGAAGAGATGTCATCCATGACGACGAAAAACGCGGAAAACGCCACTCATGCCGATGCTTTGATGAAGGAAGCCTACGAGGTGGTCAAGGATGCCAATCAATCCATGAAACAGCTGACCGGTTCAATGAAGGATATTTCCAAAGCCAGTGAAGAAACCTCGAAAATTATCAAGACCATTGATGAAATAGCCTTTCAGACAAATCTGCTGGCGCTGAACGCTGCGGTTGAAGCCGCCCGTGCCGGAGAGGCCGGTGCAGGTTTTGCCGTGGTGGCTGACGAAGTCCGAAATCTTGCGATGAGAGCCGCTCAGGCAGCCAAGGATACGGCCCAGCTCATCGAGGGTACCGTGAAAAAAATCGGTGAGGGTTCGGATCTGGTTACCAGGACCGATGAAGCCTTTGGCAAAGTATCTGACACTTCAGGCAAAATCGGTGAACTGGTCGCTGAGATCGCACAGGCATCAAAGGAACAGGCCACCGGGATAGATCAGGTGAACATAGCCGTGTCTGAAATGGACAAGGTGGTACAGCAGAATGCAGCCAATGCCGAGGAATCCGCATCCGCGGCTGAAGAGATGAATTCCCAGGCCGAACAGCTCAAAGCCTATGTTCAGGATCTGGTGGTTGTGATCACCGGAAGTCAAGAGGCTCAATCCGTTGGATCTAAAAATATTTCTGCTTCCCGCAATAAACTGTCAAATGAACAGAACCGGAAACCTGTACCCGGGCAGAAGCGATTTCTGACAAGAAAGACCGGAGAAGTGAACCCCAAACAGGTTATTCCACTGGATGATGAAGAAGATTTTAAAAGCTTTTAGCCTGCTTTATTAACCCGGCAAAGCTTAACCAGACAGCTTCATCCCCCATTTGGCTCCTTCTGGGGGATGACTCTTTTTCGGCCGCTGGCAATGGCTTCTTCGGTTTTGCCTGGTAACATTCAATCAGTGCATGGCGTCGATCAATGCCGCCACCGCATTGGAAACCGTCAGGTCCCTGTATGCATTGATAGGGTTGTGGTTAGCTGGGTTTATCCTGTTAATGTATATAGCGGGGACATGTTCATGAGCCTGATTCATACCTGCTCTGATGCTGGTTAATCCCCTTGATTGTCTGATCAATTTGCTGAAGAATGCTTCGGCACAGTTCGTAGAAGCTTATCAAGAACCAGTTTACCAAAGGCTTTCGCCATCATCACCCAAGAATGCCGCAGCTCTTCTTTCCGGTGGGCTGTGTTTTTAGGCATAATTATACACAGGGGTTTTGATCACTCTGTCCGGCTTTTTTCTGCTTTTGATGATACTTTGGATATGTTTAACTGTCTCGGGAGCGAAAAACTGCTCTCCGGTTTCCCTGCATTTTCGTGCCGGGACATTTTCAACAATAAAAAAGTTACCACCATGTTCCAGTGTATAGGTCACTTTCGTATTTACCATTGATTCTTTCATTCCGAATATCCTTTCATTTCATCTTCTGACCCGAAAATCAATCCACAGATCCGGGTCAGGCTCATACAGAGTGATAATTTTCACAAGCGGCCTGATAGGATAACTGCACTGTATATGCAGCGGCCTACCAGCATTTGTAAAGCCAAGAACAAGACAGCTCGGACCATATTTGTCATCTGGGTAGTCTTCAACAACCTCACTTCGCATAGAAATCATCTCTTCCACTTCGGCTACGCTAATGTCTCGGATGATACTTTGATCAACAGCATGTTTGGTGAACTCAAATTCCCGCCTCTCAAATTTGGCTCGGATTTCATGTATCTTTACCATGTTTTGATAATATCAGCCACTTGAATGGTTGTCAATTTGACGGTGATCCATAATTCCAAGAATTACATTGATATGCCATCTATGTCAGTGTGAATGAGATACTTGCCCATTGAAAAATTAGTGTAAGGCGCGTTAGGATTATATTTATGGTGTTCCGGAAGGGGATCGGCGTAAACACTAATATTTTCATGAGAGGCCTCCCCGCTATCTGTCCATGAAATGAAATTTCAGAATTTGAAATGTTTGGAAAGTTGCCTTAAATCTTAAATCAATGAATGTATAAAGCTGTTCTTGGCTGCAATTGATCAACCTGGCATAAATTCTGCCTGCAGTCACTTATATCCTGGTAACATTCAAATCAGTACATGGCGTCGATCAGGTCTTTGAACGCCTTGTTGACAACCTGGCGTTTTATTTTCATGGTCGGGGTCACTTCACCGTCTTCTTCGTAAAGACGCTTGGGGATGATGGTGAACTTGCGGATGTTTTCCACCCGGGACAGTGTCTGGTTGACTTTTTTGACTTCTGCGTCGATCAATGCCGTCACCGCATCGGAAACCGTCAGGTCCCTGTATGTGGAAAACTGGATTTTATTGTCCTGGGCAAATTTGACCACGTTGTCCTCATCGATCATTATCAGGCAGGACAGGAATTTGCGCTTGTCACCTATAACCACGGCATCGTTGATATAGATGCTGGCCTTGAGTTTGTTTTCAATATACTGGGGCGTGATGTTCTTGCCCCCGGCCGTGACGATGATGTCTTTTTTACGGTCCGTGATCTGTAAAAAACCTGCTTCGTCAAGTTCGCCCACATCACCTGTATGCAGCCAGCCGTCCACAACGGTGCTGCGTGTTTCGTCATCAGCCTTGTAATATCCCTTGAAAACCGCGGGCGACCTGACAAGGATCTCACCGTCGTCGGCAATCTTGATATCGACTCCTTCGAGGGCTTTCCCGACTTTCCCGGCCCGTGCCCCTGTTTCCGGCGAAAGTGTGGTCACACCGGTCCCTTCTGTCTGTCCGTATCCTTCTATCAGGTTCATTCCGATAGACTGGAAAAAAGACAAAACTTCCCTGGATATCGGAGCGGCTCCTGACACTGCAACCCTCATCTGCTCGAATCCCAGGCGTTCTTTCAGTTTTCTGAAAACAGTGAACCAGGCTAAAAAAAAGGCTGACTTGACAAAAACGCCGGGCTGTTTTCCGTTGAGTACCGCTTCGGCCCTGTGTTCACCCGCTTTCATGGCAGCCTTGAATACCAGCCGCTTGAACCAGGTGGCATCGGCCATGCGTATCATGATGCCGGAATAATATTTTTCCCAGATTCGAGGTACGGCATATCCGATGGTAGGGGAGACTTCTTTCATGTTCTGCATTACGGTGGCCGGTTTTTCCACAAAATTGACTGTATAGGCAAAGCGGATATGGATGAATACCGTGAAAAGACGTTCAAAAATATGACAAAGCGGCAAAAAAGACAGTACGTTGTCATCAGGGGTGATGGTGATGGTCCGGTCCACCGCCCCGGCCATCCAGGTGACGTTTGCATGGGTTAGCATGGCGCCCTTGGGCGGCCCGGTGGTACCGGAGGTGTAGATAATGACCGACAGGTCATCAGGGCTGATTGTTTCCATGCGCCGGGTGAAAAGGTCAGGAGTCTTGTCCGCTGCTGCTTTGCCTTTTTCGAGCAGCTGGTCAAACGTGATCACCATGGGGTCGTTGAATGCAGTCAATCCCTTGGTATCCCAGACAATTACCTTTTTCAGCTTGGGAACCTTGTCCCTGAACATCAGGTACTTGTCAAGCTGCTCCTCGTTTTCCACGAACAAAAACACTGCATCGCTGTGATCCACCACATAGTGAACCTGCTGCCATGCGTTGGTGGCATAGATACCGACGGCCACCCCTCCTGCACACTGGATGCCCATGTCGGCAAATACCCATTCGACACTGTTATCTCCAATGATACAGGCCTTGTCCCCTTTTTCAAATCCGAAATCCATCAAGGCGCAGCCAACATGTTCGGCTTTTGCGCGGTATTCGTCCCAGCTGATATCTTTCCACAGTCCTCTATCCTTGGTCCTGAGTGCCACCCGCTGGCCGAAGCGCGCCACTGTAGCGGTGAATACCTCGGGGACGGTCTTGAGTGATGTGGTTTTGGTCGAGTCTTTAGAACCTGATGGGGCTAACGCCATACTTTTTTCCTTTTCCATCTCTGATAGCCTTTGGCCGCTTTTTCCGACCTTATACCCAGGTAGAATTCCCTGACATCCTTGTCCTGCAGAAGCTCTTTAGACGGCCCTTTCATCACGAACCGGCCGTTTTCCAGGATCAGGCCCTGGGAGGAAATGGCCAGCGCCATTTTTGCGTTCTGTTCAACCAGCAGTATAGTGGTGCCGTTTTCGTTGATCTTCTTGATAATATTGAATATTTCCTTTACCAGAATTGGGGAGAGCCCCAAAGAGGGTTCATCCAGTATCAGCAGGCGGGGCCTGAGCATGAGGGCCCGTCCGATGGCCAGCATCTGCTGCTCTCCGCCGGACAGGGTGCCGGCCCACTGGTTGCCCCGGTTTTCGAGAATGGGGAAGTAGGAAAGCACCCGGGCCATGTCCTGTTTGATGCCCGCGGTATCTCTCCTTGTACAGGCTCCCATCACCAGGTGCTCATGGACGGTCAGCTCTTCAAAAATTTCACGGCCTTCCGGCACGTAGGCGATTCCCTGCCGGACAATGAAATCTGTATCCCTGTGGTGGATCGGGGAGCCTTGAAACATGATTTCGCCCTTGTCCGGCTGGTCTTCGATAAGGCCCATGATGGTTTTTAAAATTGTTGATTTCCCGGCGCCGTTATTTCCCAAAATGGCGGTAATGCTTCCTTCGGCTACGGAAAAGGAAGCTCCCCTTATGGCATAGACGAGATCGTAACAGGTTTCGATGTTTTTGACTTCCAGGATGTCGGCCATGCTACTCCTCCTCTCCTATGTAGGCCTTGAGCACCTCTTCATGGCTCTGGACCTCATCAGGCGTGCCGACAGCCAGGGGTTTGCCGAAGTTGATGGCCAGCACACGGTCTGAAATGTCCATCACCATTTTCATGTCGTGCTCGATGAGAAGAATGGTGATGCCGAGTTCATCCTGGATGTCTTTGATCCAGAAAATCATGTCCTGTTTCTCTTCCGAATTCATTCCGGCGCAAGGCTCGTCGAGCAGCAGCAGTCCGGGTTCAAGAGCCAGGGCCCTTCCGAGTTCGATAAGCTTCTGCGTGCCGTAGGGAAGGGCGCCGGCAAAGGTATCCCTGACACTTTCAAGCTCCAGGAATTCTATGATTTCCTCCACTTTATTCCTGTGTTTTATTTCTTCCTTTCCGGCGCGCGAGCTTTTTCCCCACATGAACATGCCGCTGAAAAGGCCTGAACTCATATGGATATGCCGTCCGAGCAGGATATTTTCCATGGTGCTCATGTGGGGGAACAATTCTATATTCTGAAACGTCCTGGCGATTCCCATCCTTGCTATCCGGTCAGGTTTTTTGTTTTCAATGGCGGTGCCCTTGTATTGGATAGTTCCCTGATCAGGCCGGTAAAGGCCGGAAACACAGTTGAAAAGAGTCGTTTTTCCGGCGCCGTTTGGGCCGATCAGGGAAAAGATTTCACCTTTTTCCATTGCAAAACAAATATCCTGGAGCGCCCGGATTCCGCCAAATGAAATGGACAGGTGGTCGATGGCAAAAAAAGCGTCAGCCATATTATTTGATATCCATCCATTCGGTCAGCTGCTCGCTTTTGCCTTCCGCCAGGCATTTGACCAGGAAAGTCTGGGAAGTTCCCTGTCGGGAGTAGATATCATCCGGGTCAAAGGGTTTGAAATTGACTTCCGGTCCGATACTCTTGAAGCCTTTGATTTTTTCCATTTCTGCTATGAATCTTTCCCGGGTCAGGTCCCGGCCGGCGTTTTTCATCGCCTCGATCATAGGTTCCACCAGGAGGATCCCGGCATAGTAAAAAAGACCCCAGCGCTCTTCCTTGGCCGCGTACTTGTCAAAAACTTCTGTTTTGTATTTGCTGATGGCCGGATGTCCTGAATCGGGCAGTTCACCGAACGTGGCGCAGATGACTCCCTCCCAGGCTCCCTTGGTAAGGTAGGCCATCAGGGGGAAATCCGAGCAGGTGCTGGTGCTCATGAACTGGGGTTCAAACTTCATGGCCTTGCTTATGCCTACAACCTTGGCAGCCTGGGTAACCGTAGTCCATAAAAGAACCATGTCGGCATCGGATTTTCTCAATTTCATGACATGGGGGTTCAAGTCGGAATCACTTGCCTCAAAAGGCACTTCGGCGACCGGTTCCATGTTATGGGCCTCGAGTTCTGAAATCGCTCCTCGCAGGCCGTTCTTGCCGTACTCATCGTTCAGGTAGGCAATGGCCACTTTCTTTTTGCCCATTGTTTCAATGGCGTACTTGACAAGGGCTTTGGCCTCTCCCATGTACAGAGGATATACGGCAAAAAGGTTTTTCTGTGGAGGGGAGACCCAGTGCATGGACCCTGCGGCTGGCCCGACCCAGGGAACATTTTTTTCGTTCAGATAGTCTTTTACCGCAAGACCGGGAGAGGATCCCACGCCGCTTGCCCAGGCGAATATACCCGTTCCTTCCTGGAGTTCCTTTACCCCGGCTTTGGTCTTGGCCGGGTTGTAACCGTCGTCAAACATGTGATACACGATTTTTCTTCCGTGAATACCGCCATTATCGTTGATCCACTGGAAGTAGGCCCCGGTTCCCCGCGCCACGGCACCCCATGCTGCAGCCGGTCCGGTCTGGGGACCCCACTGGCCGATATGAATCTCGGTATCGGTGACTCCTTGTGCCGCCCATACAGGTGATGTGAAACCTGCAATAGCACTCAGCATCAATATCATCGCCAGCCATACGCTTTTTTTCATGATGACCTCCTTGTTAAAGATAAAAATAAGGTGCTGCATATCTTTGCATCATACTTTTTTCAAATAATGCTTTTCAAACAGGCCGCTGGGTTTGAAGCACAGTACCAGGACAATAATGGCAAACGCCACAACGGTTTTGAATTCAATCGATACGTATCCGCCGAACAGGTTCTCGATAATTCCCAGCAGGTAGGCGGCAACAACTGCCCCGGGCAGGGATGTCATGCCTCCCATGACTGCCGCGGCAAATCCCTTGAGCATGGGATCCCACATCATGAAAGGGTGCATGATCGTCGGTGAAATCAGCAGCCCTGCAACCGCCCCTACCATGGATGAGATTCCCCAGGTCAACATGAGTACACGGTTTGTTCTGATACCTACGATTCTGGCCGCAGTCGGGTTCTGCTGGGTGGCCTTCATGGCAAGGCCCACCCTTGAAAAACGCAGAAACAGAAAAATTCCGGTCATGATTGTCAGTGCTGCAGCCAGGGTCAGCAGGTCAAGCTTGGAAATGAAAATATCACCGATCATGACACTGTCATACGGCCCTATGGGAAAAGGCATGGTTTTCTGCTCAGCTCCGAATTTCCATGAAACAAATCCCAGCAGTATCATTTCAATGCCGATCGTGATGACTATCATGCCCAGCACATTGGGCTCCTTGGCCCTCCGCAGTACGGCAAATTCCAGAAAAGCCCCCAGCAGGGCGGCAAACAAAAGGGTCAGAAAAAATGTCAGGTAAATGTTCATTCCTAAGGTGGTCAGCATCATCATGGCCATAAAGGACGAGATCAGTGCCATTTCGCCCTGGGCAAAGTTAGGCACCTCGGATGTCTTGTAGATAATAACCATTGCCAGGCCCATGAGGGCGTATGAACTGCCCACCGCAATACCGCTGACAATCATCTGTATGAAATCGATCATGCCGGTCTCCTAATGGATTAAAACGGCCATGTGCGCCAGTATTTTTTTGTCCTGATCCAGATGCCGTACAAACCCAGCGGTTCGAACAGCATGATGGCTATCATGATGGTTCCGAACACGATATACTGGATGTTGGACACCCCTGTAATGGAGAACCATTGACGGGAAAGCTGTTCCAGCCAGTCACCTATAAGGGGCAGGTCCAGTATGTTGCGCAGTTTCAGATCCAGCCAGCACAGAAGCACGGCACCCGCAATGGAACCCATCATGGACCCCAGGCCTCCTACCACCACCATGGCCAGGAAAAGAATGGACATCATGAGTGTGAATATTTCAGGTTCGATAAACTTGAGCACAAAGGCATAGAGCCCTCCGGCGATACCGGCGTAAAAAGCGCTGATGGCAAACGCGAGGGTTTTGTAGTACAGGATGTTGACCCCCATGGTCTGGGCGGCGATGTCAGCGTCACGTATGGCAATGAATGCGCGTCCCACACGGGTTTTGATCAGGTTCCGCATGAAAAGCAAAAGAAGGATGGTCAAGGTTATGAGCAGGTAGTAGAATTCCCGGTCGGTGTTGACCACCCATGGGCCGAGGACGATATCCGGTGCATGAAGTCCTTCGCGCCCGCCGAAAAGTTCGATCCGGCCGATGACCTGGGTGATTGTCAATCCAAACCCCAGGGTGGCAATGGCCAGGTAGGGACCTTCAAGGCGCAGTGACGGCAGGCCCAGCAGGAATCCGAATCCCGCCGCGGTCAGGGCGGCACAGGGCAGGGCCAAAAGAAAGGGAAACCCTGCCTTGGCCATGAGAACCACGGTGCCGTAAGCGCCAATTGCAAAGAAACCGGCATGGCCCAGCGATATCTGGCCGGTGTAACCCACCAGGAGATTCAGGCCGGCAGCCACGATCACATTGATGGCAATGTAATTGGCAACATAGATGTAATAATTGCCGGCCATCATGGGAAAAAGATACAGGAACCCCATGAGCAGAAAGAACCAGAACACCATGACCGGAGAAGAAAAAAGCCGGACATCCTCATAGTAATTTCGCTTCATATCCATAAACGCCGGTTCCTTTATGTGGATCGCTTTTTTTTGGAATACTGTTCCTATTCATATTTTTTCAAAACAGGGTTGTCAAGCATAATTGAAAAATGATTTAAAAAATAAACCCTGTTCATCGGTATTTATATGGTTTTTTCAAGGCTTCCTCAGTCACGGGACAATGTGTCCACGACAAAAGGGATACTGCGGATGGCGATACTCTGTTTTTTCACCCAGATACACACCATTGAAATCGATTCTCCCTTGACGTTGGTTATGGATGGCAGATCTTCTGCAAATGCAATATCCGCTGCCTTGAACTCATAATAAAAAGTGTTGTCTGTAAAAGGATCCGCGATTAATATGATCCTGTCGGTTTCGTGAGGGTGTTTTCGCAGGGAACCGGAAAACGGAATGTGGTTTTCTCTGTCAAAATGCTGTTTTTCCCCCCATGGCTGGATTTCAAATTTATCTTTCATTTTAAGAAAGTTAATGATGGACATAACGATCCCTCCTGTTCAACAGTTATTAAAATCCGGTGAAAAACTGCTAATGCGGTATTATATCAAAATATGGAGCCTGGAACCAGAAAGTTTCTCCTTTGTTTTTACGACAGGTGATGGTTTTTTTAAATTCGCAGCCCTTTTTCCGGTTTTTCTTGACAAGAAACATTGCCTCATTTTATTTTATCCTGAACTATAAAGGGTTTAGTACGGGGCCGAGGCACCGGCATGGGCTGGCGGCTGTTTGAATAATTTAGCGAGGATTTTGCCATGACTCTTGCTTTGATACCTTTGATCCCTTTGCTGGGCGCATTTGTTCCCTGCCTTTTTTCAAACCGCAATCATATTGCGGCTGCTGCAGGCTCGATAGCCGGAATTTCCATGTTGCTGCTGCTGAAGCAGGCCCCGGCTGTTTTTTCCGGGGATATGCCGCTGTCAGCCTGGCAGTGGATTCCGGCTATCGGTCTGAATTTTTCTTTCCGGGCCAGCGGGCTTGGTTTTTTATTTGCCTTTTTGATCCTGGGCATAGGACTTTTGATCGTCCTGTATGCCCGTTACTATATTTCCATCGAAGATCCCATGGGCCGGTTTTATACCTACCTGCTCCTTTTTATGGGATCCATGCTTGGGATCGTGTTGTCGGAAAATCTTATTCTGCTCATGATGTTCTGGGAGTTGACCAGTTTGAGCTCTTTTCTTCTGATCGGGTTCTGGCATTATCGCGCCGATGCCCGCCAGGGGGCACGCATGGCGCTCGTGATTACCGGTGGAGGCGGGTTTGCCATGCTGGCCGGGTTCCTCCTGCTGGGCGGTATTGCCGGCAGCTTTGAATTGACAAAGGTGCTTGCTTCCAAAGATATCATCCAGGCCCATGCACTGTATCCTCTGATCCTGGTGCTTATACTGGCAGGCGCTTTCACCAAGTCGGCACAGTTTCCGTTCCAGTTCTGGCTGCCACATGCCATGGCCGCTCCGACACCTGTAAGCGCCTACCTTCATTCCGCCACCATGGTAAAGGCCGGAGTGTTCATGCTGGCTCTGATGTTCCCGGTTCTTTCCGGAACTTTTCTGTGGTTCTGGCTGGTCACTCCTGTCGGCCTGATCACCTTGATGTTCGCTGCCTACATGGCCATGTTCAAGGATGACCTCAAGGGACTGCTGGCATATTCCACGGTCAGCCACCTTGGACTGATCACCCTGCTGCTCGGCCTTGGCAGCCCCCTGGCCGCTGTGGCCGCAGTTTTTCATCTTCTCAACCATGCTACCTTCAAGGCGGGTCTGTTCCTGCTGGCCGGGATCATCGATCACGAAACCGGAACCAGGGACATGAAACGCCTGTCAGGGTTGAGAAGATATATGCCGGTAACGGCCACCCTGACAATGGTCGGCTGTGCGGCCATGGCCGGAGTCCCTTTATCCAATGGGTTCTTGAGCAAGGAAATGTTTCTGGCCCAGACACTGGAACCTAACCTGTTCGGCTCTTTTTCCTGGATTGTTCCACTGGGAGCGGCCCTGGCGGCAATTTTTGCCGTAGCTTATTCAATTCGCATGGTCCGTGATGTGTTTTTCAAAGATCCTGCACCCTCCCTGCCGAAAAAACCCCATGAGCCTCCTTATGGCATGCGGCTGCCCGCTGAAATACTGATGGCATTGTGTGTTCTGGTCGGGCTGTTCCCGGCCGTCCTGGCCGGACCGGTACTCAAAGCAGCTGCAGCAGGAATCCTGGGTGCAGACATGCCGGAATTCAAACTCTCCATATGGCATGGGTTCAATACGGCTCTTGTCCTGAGCATAGTCGCCCTGGCAGGGGGTGCGGTCTGTTACCGCTTTCGGCTCTACCTGTTCGATTCACATGTCTGGTTTTTACGCTGGTGTGATGGAAAAACCATATTCGAAAACCTGATACAATTGCTTGTTCATTGGGGGCACCGCCTGACCCGCAGCCTGGAAAACGGCTCGCTGCAGCGTTACATGGCCCTGCTGATCGCTTCTGTCCTGGTTCTTGGAGCAAGCCCATTCCTGTCATCAAAAAATTCTTTTCAAGGACCTTTGACCATGGGACCTGTCGATCCGGTTACACTGGTCATGGCCCTTGTTCTGGCAATCAGTGCCGTTGCAACCGCAGCAACCCATCACAACCGGATTCTGTCAATCATCATGCTGGGGACGGTGGGGCTGATCATATCCCTTGCTTTCAGCCGGTTTTCCGCACCTGATCTTGCATTGACCCAGCTGTCCATAGAGGTGGTAACCATAATTCTGCTCATGATGGCCCTTCACCTCCTTCCTGCAGTCACCCCGTCGGAATCGTCCAGGGTCCGGCGCTTTCGTGATATCATACTTTCAGTGATGGCCGGCGGTGGTGCTGCAGCCCTGGCGATGGGGATACTGACCCGGCCATATGACACCATTTCCGATTTTTTCCTTGCCCAGAGTGTACCGGGCGGCGGCGGGGCCAATGTGGTCAATGTGATCCTGGTGGACTTCAGGGGTTTTGATACACTGGGTGAAATAACCGTTCTGGCCATTGCCGGGCTGGTTATTTATGCACTGCTGCACGAGTTTGAGATTAAAGCACCGGGCACCGATCCTTTGGGACAGCCCTGGACAAAAGACCGGTTCCCCCTTATCCTGACAAATATTACCAGGCCCCTGCTGCCTCTGGCCCTGCTTTTTTCCGTCTACATTTTCCTGCGCGGGCATAATGCCCCGGGCGGCGGATTTATAGCAGGACTTATCACGGCAGCGGTCCTGATTCTTCAGTACATTGCAAGCGGAATTGTCTGGACCCGGCCGCGGTTGAATTATGATCACCATCTTGTCATGGCCTGGGGGCTGATCATTGCTTTGGTAACCGGTCTTGGCAGCTGGCTGGTGCAGCATCCCTTTTTGACCAGTACCTTTGAATATGTTTCCCTGCCGGTGATCGGGAAATTTGAACTGGCCAGTGCCATGATCTTTGACCTGGGTGTTTTTATGACAGTCGTGGGATCTGTAATGCTGGTTCTCGTTAAACTCGGTTCGATGAATTCACCTGAAGCCCGGATGTTTTCTGCAGTACATCCCGATACAATAAAAAATGAAAAAGAGGAGTTATAGTGATGGAACTGCTGGTTTCCCTGTGTCTTGGCGTTATGATTGCCTGCGGAGTCTACCTGGTATTGCGGGCACGCACTTTTCCCGTGGTACTGGGCTTGAGCATGACCGGTTTTGCAGTCAACCTTTTTTTGTTTTTGACCGGGCGGCTGCATACCAACAGGCCGGCCATCATTACTTTGGAACAGGCCGGCCATGCAGACCCCCTTCCCCAGGCACTTGTGCTGACTGCCATTGTCATCGGGTTCGCCATGATTGCATTTGTCGTGGTGCTGGCATTGCGTGCCGGGGGTGAGCTCGAGACCGATCACGTGGATGGAAAAAGGGAGAGATCGCAATGAATCACCTGATTGTGGGCCCATTGCTGCTTCCCCTCCTGGCCGGGAGCATCATTATTCTCAGTAGCAGTCAATCCATTTTCCAGCGCCGCATGATAAGCCTGGGTTCCTCCCTGGCCCTTGTTTTTATGACTGCTTTTCTGTTGTACCAGAGTATAAACGGGCCGGTGCAGGTTTATGTCCTGGGAGACTGGCGGCCCCCTTTCGGTATTGTCATGGTCGTGGACCGGCTCAGTGCCATGATGGTTTTTTTGACCGCTCTGCTGGCTTTTCCGTGTCTTCTTTATGCCTTCCAGGGGACTGACAGGGAAGGGAAAAATTTTTATGCCCTTTTTCAATTCCAGCTGATGGGTATTAACGGCGCATTCCTCACCGGTGATATTTTCAACCTGTTCGTTTTTTTTGAAATCATGCTGCTGTCGTCTTACGGTCTCGCTCTTCACGGCGGGGGAGCGCAGAGAATCCGGGCCGGTATGCATTACGCCATGCTCAACCTGGTCGGCTCCAGTGTTTTTCTGGTTGGTGTAGGTATCCTTTACGGACTCCTGGGTTCTTTGAACATGGCTGACCTTGCGGTCCGCATGTCCCAGGCTCCCGCTGAAAACGCGGCCCTGCTCAGGGCGGGAGGATTGATCCTTTTCGGGGTTTTCTGCCTGAAAGCCGCCCTGCTGCCGCTTTACCTCTGGCTGCCGGCTACCTATGGATTCACCAGTGCGCCCGTTGCCGCCCTTTTTGCCATTATGACCAAGGTCGGGGTGTATGTTATCCTGCGGGTGTACACTCTTGTATTTGGCGACCACGCAGGTGTCGCAGCCAACCTGCTGGCCCCCTGGCTTGGCCCCCTGGCACTTGTCACCCTTGCGGCCGGGATCGCCGGAGTGGTCGCCGCCCGGGACCTGCGGCGCATAATTGCATATCTTGTGATTGTGTCGGTGGGCACCCTGCTTTCGGTGATCGGTACATTCCAGGTGGATGCCATTGCCGCGGCTATTTTTTATCTTCCCCATACCACTCTGATGACAGCAGGCATGTTTTTAGTCGCGGATATGATCCGGCGGCAGAGGCCGGATGCCGGAACCGGGCTGGTTCCGGATCAGCCTGTCCTGCAGCAGAGGGTGCTGGGGCTTTTATTCCTCGGTATGGCTGTTGCCATTGCCGGGCTGCCCCCGTTAAGCGGCTTTATCGCCAAGGTGATGATGCTGGAGGGTGTCCGGCACAGTACTGTGGCACCATGGATCTGGACACTGATCCTTGGGGGCGGGCTGCTGGGGCTGGTTGCCCTGGGGCGTGCCGGCAGCATGATCTTCTGGAAGACAATGCCTGTAACCCCGGGAAACCGTGTCAATGTTCCCGTGTACCCGGCAGGCAATTTTATTCCGGCGCTATCACTGCTGTGTGCGAGCCCTTTGATGGTTCTTGCCGGTGGACCCATCAGTGAATTTTCCTTTACAGTGGCCGATCAGGTCATCAATCCGGTTCAATATATAGAGGCGGTTCTGGGACCCCAGCAGGCGGCGCTCCTGTTTCAACCCAAAGGAGGTTTATGATGACGGAATGCAAAAAACCCTCAACTCCCGGGATTCGATGGCTTCCCCACCCATTGTTGAGCCTGATACTTGTCTTTATCTGGCTGCTTCTGGTAAACACTTTTTCCTTTGGACAACTGCTTTTGGCAACTGTGCTGGGAGTTGCCATCCCCTGGTTCACCAACCGTTTCTGGCCTGAAAAGCCACGGATAGCAAAACCTTTGCTGCTGTTTCGTTTTTTCTTTATCACGTTTCTTTACGACGTGATAGTGGCCAATCTCACAGTGGTGCGCCTGATGCTTCAACCCGATATCTCAAAAATGCAGCCCGGGTTTTTTGAGGTTTTTCTCGATACCAGTGACCCGCTGGTAATCTCCATCCTTGCCAGCGTGATTTCACTGACACCGGGGACTGTGTCTTCGGAAATCAGCCAGGACAGGCGGATCCTGATCGTTCATGGCCTTGATGTACCGGATGGACAGGCGGCCGCCGAAATCATAAAAACCCGATATGAAACCCCGCTAAAGGAGATTTTTTCATGCTGACCATAGCCATATCCACAGCATTTTTTTTGATGGTCGCAGCTCAAATGCTGAATGCATACCGGCTGTTCAAGGGCCCGAGCCTTCCGGACCGTATCCTGGCCCTGGATACCATGTATATTGACTCCATCGCCCTGTTTATGCTGATGGGGGTCTATTTTGAAACCACCACGATCTATTTTGAGGCGGCATTGATAATAGCCGTTATGGGTTTTATCAGTACGGTGGCAACCTGCAAATACCTGATGCGCGGAGATATTGTTGAATAACGGACCGGAGGGAATATGACGTTTATAGTTGAGTTTCTGGTATCTTTTTTCCTGGTGCTAGGGGCGTTTTTCGCCCTTGCCGGATCCATCGGCACTTTCCGGCTGACGGATTTTTTTTCGCGCCTGCACGGCCCGACTAAATCCACTACCCTGGGTGTAGGCAGCATGGCGGTGGCATCGGCCATTTATTTTTCGTTTCAATCAAAGGGTGTCAGCCTGCACGAAGTGCTTATCACCCTGTTTTTGTTCATTACAGCGCCGGTCAGCGCCCATTTTCTGGCCCAGGCGGCTCGGCATCAAAAGCTTCACAGAAAAAAAGGGTCTTCAGAAAAGATCTGAAAACCCTTGTCATGTGCCTGGTACCGGAGGCGAGACTTGAACTCGCAAGGCCCGAAGGCCGGAGGATTTTGAGTCCTCTGCGTCTACCAATTCCACCACTCCGGCATGATTGAATAATGTTTTAAGGCAAAACATGGAATTTGTCAATGGCATTATGGTATTTTGCCACTGTTGAGTGCATTGTGGATCGTATTGGCTTTAAGCACGCCCTCCCTTATTATCCATATCTTCCGGCCGGTGATATCCACGACACTGGAGCCCTGGCCGCCCCTTAGAGGGCCAGCATCCAGGACCATTTCGGCATTGTCCAGTATCGAGGGATGAAGGTCATCGACCCTGCAGATACCCGGAGTGCCGGAAGGATTGGCGCTTGTGCCGGTGATGGGACGGCCGGCTTTTTCGACCAGGGCCCGGGCTAC
>CAYNHL010000057.1:0-22054 GCA_964397015.1 uncultured Desulfobacterales bacterium
GGGTCGGATGCCTGAGTTTTCGCAGTGCCTTGGCTTCAATCTGCCGGATCCTTTCCCGGGTGACAGTGAAATCCTTCCCTACCTCTTCAAGTGTATGATCAGATTTTTCACCTATTCCAAACCGCATGCGAAGCACTTTTTCCTCTCTGGGCGTAAGGGTCGCCAGTATTTTACGGGTCTGTTCCGCAAGGCTGAAATCAATGGCGGCCTCGGAGGGAATCGAGAACTTCTTGTCTTCGATAAAATCGCCGAGATGGCTGTCTTCTTCTTCACCAATGGGTGTTTCCAGCGATATGGGTTCTTTGGCTATCTTCAGCACCCGCCGGACTTTTTCAATGGGAATTTCCATTTTTTCGGCAATTTCTTCAGGCGACGGTTCTTTTCCCATTTCCTGAACCAGGTACCTGGAGGTTCGAATCAGCTTGTTTATGGTCTCTATCATGTGGACCGGGATCCTGATGGTGCGGGCCTGGTCCGCTATGGCCCGGGTAATGGCCTGCCTTATCCACCAGGTGGCATAGGTGGAAAATTTATACCCCCGACGGTATTCAAATTTATCCACCGCCTTCATCAGGCCGATATTTCCTTCCTGGATCAGGTCCAGGAACTGAAGCCCCCTGTTGGTATATTTTTTGGCAATACTGACCACCAGTCTCAAGTTGGCCCTGACCAACTCCTTTTTTGCCCGCTCGGCCTCCCTGCGCCCCCTGTCTATCTGGGCGATAATGGCTTTCAGGTCATCAGCCGTTCCCTTGATATCATTTTTTCTCAATACAACCTGGTTCACCATTGCATTTATATCATCGAACAGCTGTTTTGCCCTTTTCTCCGTAATTACAGAATTTTTCCTTGCCCACTGAATAAACTGCTTCTGGGTACCCAGCTGGGAGAGCATTTCGTCCTTTGTGCTGTGAAATGTTCCGGCGCAGTCTTCAAAAAGCATGTCTATCGCGTCAAACCAACGTATTGTATGTCGAATTCTCTTTTCTATATTATCGATGACATTGCTTTCAAACCGCCATTTTTTCAGCTGTTCAAATATTTCATCGGTATTGCCGGACAGTTCGGCCACCATTTTTTCCCGTTCCGCTTCAGTTAACTGGTGGTCAAGCATATAATCCCGCAGGCCCTGATTTTTCAAGTGCAATTCCTCTATCACCTTCAGTGCGTCGAGAAATTTTTCCTGCTTGGATGCCTCGTCGACAATACCATCTCCCTCATCCACGTCCCTGAGCACATGTTTGGGGCGGATGGCCTTGCTCTCCATGCGTTTTCCATAAGCAAAAATAGAATTCAGTGTAATGGGGCAGTCCAGCATTGCCCTTAAAACACCCCGCTCGCCGATTTCAATCTTCTTGGCAATTTCAATTTCACCTTCACGGCTCAGCAGTGTCACCATTCCCATTTCTTTAAGATACATCTTGACAGGATCGGTAACTGAACCAAATTCCATGTCCAGTCTTTCTTTTTTCAGCTTCACTACACCGTTTTCAGGTTTTTTCCTGGAATCAGATTCCTCCACATCTTCATCACCACCGGGCTCCGCCTTGCCGGCCGGTTTTTTTGCTTTTTTCTGCTGCCTGGATTTACCCGCTTTCCTGGATTTTCCTGCTGATTTGTGCTTTTCTTTTTCCAGATCAACCAGGGTAATACCATTCTCCTGCAATTTATCGACAATATCCTCAATTTGATCCAGTGACTGGAGCTCACCGGAAATTGCATCATTTATTTCGGCAAAAGAGAGCGTGCTATTTTTCCTGCCTTTTGCAATCAGATTATCCAGTTCGGTTTTGCTGATAATCGAATCATTTTTCGACATTGCTGCCTTATTTGCCATATAATGCCTCCCAAAGGCTTATTAATGTTTATTTACATGCAATTGCTGAATCTCTTTCTGCTTTTTTTCCAGCAGTTCAAAAAGATCAGCATCACACTCCTTTTCTGCACTTGAAATCCTGTTGTTCAATGTGTTTTCTTCTTTTTTCCTGACCCGGATGATCCTGGCAATCAGGTCTGCCGCTATCTGTTCCACATTATCCCCCGGGTCGGTTTCCTTTATGGCAAGAGAGGCTATCAGCCCCTGGTCCCTATCGGACAGCCGGGCCATGACATTCGGAATCAATGAGCCCCTGCCAGGATCAACCCGGAGAATCGTCTCTCCGATAGACCGGAGCTCAGGAGAATAAAAATAGTCCAGCACGCCTGTTTTTACAACTGTTTCATGAATACCGGGATACTGGAGCATAATTGATATAATCTGCGCTTCCCTTGGATTGGATGCCGGCTCATCTATCAGGCCTGTCTGTTCCGGCAGTCCGTTATCATTGAAAGTTGACTGTTCCCTTGAAACCGCTTTTTTGACCTTTTCCATCACGGCTTTTTCATCAATATTGATTTTTTCGGCAAGATCCTTGATATAAACTGATCTGAGCGCACTGTCCTGGATCAATGCCAGGTGGGATTTCATTTCATCCAGCACTTTGACGCGCCCGGCTACGGACAGGCCGTGTTTCTTGACAGCCGTTTGTGTCAAAAACTCCACCGCGTTCAATGCCCCTTTGGCCATTTCATTGAATGCCTCAGCTCCGCTGGCCGCTACAAAAGAATCAGGATCGTTGTCATCGGGCAGTATCATGATCCTTACATCCACGCCTTCTTTTACAAAAGTTTTGATGCTTCGTTTGGCAGCATTGATTCCGGCCGTGTCTGAATCAAATACCAGTACCATTCTGGAAGCAAACCCCTTGAGCAATCTGACATGATGGGATGTCAGGCTCGTTCCGAGACTGGCCACGCAGTTTTGAATACCATGCTGGAACAGGGTAAGGAAATCAAAATAACCCTCTACTATATATACATGATCCATCTGCCGGCAATGTGATTTGGCCGCATGCAGCCCGTAAAGGATCCGGCTCTTGTTATATACCGGTGTTTCCGGTGAATTCAGGTATTTGGGCATGCTGTCATCCATGACCCGTCCGCCGAACCCTGCAACCTGCATGTTGATATCCACTATGGGGAATATGATCCGGTTCCTGAAACGGTCATAAAACCCGGTGCCGCTTTTTTTCGGAACCACAAGCCCAGAGGCGGCCGCAACCCTGCTGGGTATATTCAATGAAGCCAGGCTGCGGGTTACAAAATCCCAGCTGTCTTTTGCATAGCCCAGCCCGAACTGCTCCACCATCTCTTTTGTGGTTCCGCGATCCAAAAGATACTGCCGGGCCCGGCCTGCCGACGGGTCATTTTTGAGGCAGTCGGCATAAAGCTTCATGATCTGGCGGTTAAGCCTGAACAACCCTTCTTTGACGGCCGCTTTTTCCTGCTGCGCCGGGCTGATCCTGCCGGTTTCAATGGTAATGTCATGCTGGCGTGCCAGCATTCTGGCGGCCTCGGGAAAAGTGATGCCATGGTACTTCATTAAAAAAGAAAAGACATTCCCGCCTGCACCGCACCCGAAACAGTGAAAAATCTGTTTTTGTGAATTAACCGAAAAAGAAGGCGTTTTTTCCGTATGAAACGGACACAGCCCAAAATAATTAATACCTGATTTTTTCAGGATAACCGATTCAGCTACCACCTGCACAATATCAGAAACATTCAATATTTCTGAAATTTTCTCTTCAGGGATGTACATTCAGCCCGACAGACTCCGACACAGGGTTATAATCAAATAAAGTAATTATTATAGTAAAATAGTCAACAACAACCTGCTATTTTTTCCGGGCCAGTCCGATGGCTTCCTCAAGATCCAGGGTGCCTTCATAGAGAGCCCGTCCCGTTATGACGCCTGCTACCCCCTTGTCTTCAATGGCCAGAAGGTTATGGATATCCGCCATTGAATGCACTCCGCCCGATGCGATTATGGGCACATCAACGGCTTTGGCCAGGCGGGCGGTAGCCTCGATATTCGGACCTGTCTGCATCCCGTCCCGGCTTATATCGGTAAAATTGATGGCGGACACGCCGCAGGATTCAAACTGCCTGGCAAGATCCACCGCAGCGGTCCGGGATGTTTTCTGCCACCCCTCGACGGCCACCATGCCGTCCCGGGCATCGATTCCCACCACGATCCTGCCTGGAAAAACGGCACAGGCCGATTTGACAAAGTCAGGATTGTACAGGGCTTCGCTTCCTATAATCACCCGTTCAACCCCCATATCCAGATACAGCCTGATGGTTTCTATGGTCCTTATACCGCCGCCGACCTGGATCGGCACGCTGCATTTTTGAATAATCCGGCGGATTGCATCCAGGTTCCTGACTTCTTTTTCAAATGCCCCGTCCAGATCCACAACGTGAATGAGTTCAGCACCTTTTTCGGCCCACTGCACCGCCATGGCGGCCGGGTCCGAAGAATAATGCGTTTCATCCTCCATCCTGCCCTGCAACAACCGCACGCACCTGCCCTGCTTTATATCTACTGCCGGAATAATGATCATACCATGCCTGTTCACTTGATAATAAATTAAGGTTGACGGCTACAACGTTCCCTTGCTTGACAACACGCCGGGATGATCGGGGTCGATTCGGGTCGCAGCGTTCAATGCCCGTCCCATGGCTTTGAAAACAGATTCAAGGATATGGTGTTCATTGTCGCCATACAATGTATTGATATGTAAATTCAATGCCCCGTTGACACTGAACGCCTGAAAAAATTCCCTTGCAATCCAGACATTCAGTTCTCCGAAAGACCTGATGTCGTCAGGAAAACGGTATACCAGGAAAGGACGGTTGGAAAGGTCGATGTTTACCTGGGAAAGAGCGTCATCCATGGGAACGGTTTCCTGGCCGTAACGGGCTATGCCGGCCCGGTCTCCAAGGGCCTGGGCCAGAGCCTGGCCCAGAACGATTCCCGTATCTTCCACCGTGTGGTGCAGGTCTACATCTATATCCCCGGTGGCATCAATGCTGAGGTCAAAAAAGCCATGTACACAAAAAGCCGTCAGCATGTGATCAAAAAAAGGAATGCCTGTCTCAATACGGGCTTTGCCCGTACCGTCAAGGGTTAAATGGAGGGTGATATCGGTTTCCGCCGTTTTCCTGTGGAGCCTGGCTTCTCGTATCATGTGGCATTTTCCTTGCTTTTTCAGTTCCCATCATATATTCTGAATCAACCAGCTGTCTGCCTTAATGGTTCACCCCAAAATATATCCATGCAGGATATAGAAATCCGCTATTTTTGTCAATTGCTATTTTTTTCATCTGCCATACCCCGCCTGTACGGGTATGATTTTTTTTGTTGCCAGTCAAATAAATAAAGCATATAATTGATATTATTGCTTTAACAATTGAATACAGGCCCTGCTGCCATGAACATTGCTACGACCACAGCCAGCTCTTCCTTCCAGCCATATTCCGGCCACCCATATTCCGGTATGGGACCCTTGACGCGCATTCCGGATACGCCACAGGACCCTCGCACTGCACAAACACAACCGGTACCCCCTGCTGGAACCGGCAGGGAAGGAACAGAAAAAAGCTCTCCCCGGCCCCGTGCAGCAGACCAGCAGAGTCCTGCAGGCCCTCGGGCCACCGAAGGGCTGACTGATGCCGACCTCAGGCTTCTCGAGGAGTTGAAAAAAGCTGACAGATCAGTCCGGCGGCATGAAATGGCCCACGTAGCGGCAGGGGGAAGATACATCACCTCCGGGGCCAATTTCAACTACAAACGGGGTCCGGACGGCGTCAACTACGCTGTCGGAGGTGAAGTCTCCATCGACACGTCACCCGTGCCCGGAGATCCTGAAGCCACCATTGCCAAAATGCGTCAGGTGAAAACAGCGGCACTGGCCCCTGCCGACCCGTCCCCCCAGGATATCAAAGTTGCATCCATGGCAACTGCACAGGCAACAAAGGCCATGACAGAACTGATGGTGCAGCAGGCAAAAGACAGGGCGCAGGCCAACGAAGACAGGGCGTTCGGATCAATAAAAACAGCTTCGGATTCCTATGTGAGAGTCAAAGAGCTGCCTGACCAGGATACCACTTCCTTTAAGCTGGCTGTTTGACATCCTCTGGCCGGGTTATTTAATCATTTTGACAATCTGCTTGAAATCATCTCCCTTTGCAGCTCCCATAAGTTCGAAAACCGCCATCTCAAAACAGGTCGGCTCTACTCCCGCCTGCATGAGCCGCTGGATACCCACCTGTTTGTTCTCCGGCTCCCGGGACGCTACGCAGTCGGTCACCACCTGAACCCGGTGCCCGGCCCGGAGCAGGTCCATACCAGTCTGAAACACGCAGATATGGGTTTCGATTCCTGTTAAAAAAACCTGTGTGCGCCCGAGACTGTTGAATCGATCCATGAAATCAGGTTCATTGCAGCACGAAAAACTGGATTTTTCAATTGGAGATTGATCCTGCGGCATCAATCCGGCGATGGCTTCAGTGGTCGGGCCCAGGTTTTTGGGTATCTGCTCCATCCATATAATGGGGATATCCAGGATTATCATTGACCGGATCATCAACGAAAGCTTTTCAAAGAACCTGTCCTTGTCGTGCATGATCTGGGCCAGGCGGCCCTGGACATCGATGAGAATCATCACTGCATTGTCCCTGGTAAACATGATATACCTCCTTTTTTTAAGTCATTACCGCGGTTACGACCCACTGCCAGAAAAAAAAGAACCCCATTCCCGATACGATGGTCAGCAAAAGGTTTTTTGAAAACCACCCGACCAGAAATGCAACCAGTGCACCTGCCAGCCAGCTATTGTCCAAAGACAGATCGACAGGCCCTGAACCCGGCATGAAAACCGACGGAAAGATAATGGCCGACAGTACTGCCACAGGAACATACCTGAGGGCTGTGGCCACCACCGCTGGAAATTCGATCCTCCCGGACAGGGGCAGCATGATATACCGGAGAAAAAATGTCACAGCCATCATTCCTGAAACCAGCAGAAAATCATTCATTGTTACCGGTGCTTTCCCGGGAGAACCTGTCACACAGCACCCCGGCCGCTACGCCAGAAACAGCCGCCACTATCAATCCGAGTTTATGGGGCATTGCCGCCGTGGCCAAAGAGACTGCGCCGGCTGTCAGGAAAGCCGCCCACATAGGTCGGTTCACCAGGTAGGGAATAACCATCCCGATAAACGTGGCCGGCATGGCAAAATCAAGCCCCCATCCGGAGATCTGCGGCATGGTCCGGCCGAACACCAGCCCGATACAGGTACATATATTCCAGTTCACATACATGAACAGCATGGAGCCTAAATTGTAATAATGCTTATACGGTGAATTGTCCTTTTTCAAAAAACGCTGAATGGCTACGGCAAAGGTTTCATCGGTCAGCCCGAAACTCAGCAGGATTTTCCATCCATGGGATAACGATCGGTAAAAGGGCACCATTGTCGCTCCATAAAGCAGGTGCCTCAAATTTACAACAAGCGTGGTAATGATAATCATCGCAAGACCCGTACCGGATGCGATCAACCCGATACTTATAAACTGGGCGGACCCGGCGAAAACAAACAGGGACATGCCCATGGCCCCGTAGAAGGACAGCCCGGCGCTGGCGGCCAGGGTGCCGAAAATGATACCAAAGGGCATGGCTCCGACCACAAGGGGAAAGGTATCCTTTACCCCCTTGAAAAATTCTTCACGCAAGGTTGGATATTGTGATTCCCTGCATTCATCAGACACGATCCTCATTTTTAAAAAGCCTTTTACCTGTTGTCTGTCCTTTGGCGCAACAACGCCTGGTGCAACAAAATGATACCTATAACCAAATGCGGTCAATTTCAAGTTTTTAAACCGCCATGCCGATAATTTTATTATATTTGGGGCCGTATACCCAAAATTGTGATTTATCGGTCATGTATGTTGCAATCTTCATGATAACCCGGTATTATAATGTAATTAAGGAGGGCAAAATCATGACAGCCATAATCAGCTCAAGCATGTCGGCACTGAACGCCTTTGGAAAAAAGATGCAGGTTAGTGCCAACAACGTTGCCAACATGTATTCAGATGATTTTAAAAAAAGCCGTGCCGTTCTTTCTGAAAGTCCAAAAGATCATGTCACGGTTGATATCAGTAGAATCGACACACCCGGCCCTCTTGTAGAGGACCCGACCAGTGAAACCGGGGAGTTAAAGGAGTTGTCAAATACGGATATAGCCGAAGAATTCTCCCAGCAGATTATTGCCGAAAAGGGATTTACCGCAAACACAAAAGCCATTCAAACCCATGACGAAATGCTGGGTACAATTGTCAACATTATTGAATAAATCTTTATTTCCTGCTGCTGTTTTCCTTTTTTTCCTGACATTTCAGGTGCCGGCACCTGCCCTTGCGTTTGAACTCGATCTTTCCAAAGAACAGAAACTTTTGACACTCAATGCAGGAGCTTTTGCCGCCATAACCGCCTGGGGTATCATGAGCTGGGATTATTTCGAACATGACCCTCATGCCCAGAGCGAGGGGTGGTTTTCCAGCGGCACAAAAGAAGGAGGAGCCGACAAGCTCGGCCATTTCTATGGAAGCTACGCCCTGTCCCATGCCCTGGCCCACACTTTTGAAAACTGGGGGTATTCTTCAAAAAAAAGCGCCCTGTATGGTGCACTGTCTTCCTTCAGCATCATGAACTGGATGGAATTAGGGGATTCTTTCAGCCATTACGGATTTTCCCATGAAGATTTCATCATGAATTCTTTGGGCACCCTGGCAGGATACTATCTTTACACCCATCCACAACTCTCCAGCATCATTGATTTCAGGTGTGAATATACCCCCAATTTCAATACTCTAGATATTTTCACAGACTACAACAACTCAAAATTTTTAATGGCGGTCAAGCTCGACGGTTTTGAATCGATTGAAAACAAATACCTTCAATACCTGGAACTGCATCTTGGCTATTATGTCAGAGACATCAGCATAAATCACAAAGAACGGAATGTCTATGTCGGCATAGGCCTGAACCTGTCAAAAATATTTTCCAATTTTTCCATGAACAAGCTGTCCACCTTTACGAGATATTACCAGACTCCATACACCTATGTGGGAATCGATATGACACAGTAACCGGTCAGCTGCAGTCTTTTTTCAGTTACACAACGATGATCCTGTTTTCAAAAGTTGTCAGTGGCTCAAGCCCGTCACCGGTCACAACAAATGAATTTTCGATCCCCACCACTCCTTTGCCAGGTAAAACCACCTTTGGTTCAAGTGCTATTACCATGCCTTTTTCAAGCTCTATGGACTGATTCTTTGCAATAAAGGGAAATTCATCCAGTTCAAGCCCTATTCCATGCCCCGTGAACCTGATTCTGGGCTCTGCGGCCCCCATGAAAAATGATTCATACCCACGATCGCCAGCCATACAAATCATCATGTCATAGAGATCACCGGCAACAGCCCCGGGTTTTCCAGCTTTTATCACCGCATCCTGGATTTCGAGCATGGCCTCATGGGCGGCAATCAATTCACCTGACAAAGGACCGATGGAAAAAATCCGGGTGTGGTCACTGATATATCCGTTCAGTACAAACACGTAATCCACAAGAACAGGTTCATTGCGCTTTATGGTATGGGTCCCCGGGCCCTGGGCTATGCTGGGATTCAGCCCGAGCCCGCCGGTTGGAGAGGCAAAGGCGCTCGGTACTGCAGCCGATGCTCCTGCCATGATATGCCCGTAAAAAAGATCGCTGTCCCACATGCGCATACGGATCAGTCCCTGGTGTCCAAGCCGCCTGGCATAGGCTTCAAGCAATCCTGCCAGCTCAATCTCTCTGATCCCTTCATAAAGCAGCTCCGGCACCTTTTTGGCAACTTTATCCGCCATCTGTGACGACTGCCGCATCAAACCGATTTCATATGGTGATTTTACAGCCCGCTGCAACCGGATCTCCATGGAAATATCACTTATACGAGCGTCTGGAAAAAATTTTTTAAAGAGCAGAAACTGGTTTGCTGTCAGGACATCGAGTTCCAGCCCCAGGTGTTTTACCGGCGGGAAACCAAATTGAGAAAGTACATCAGGAATTTCTTTAGCACTTACCAGGGGAACCACCTGTTCGAAACCGGATTCTTCCCTGGCCCTTTCAAAATCTTTAAACACCATCAGCACAGGCTTTCCCAGGTCAGGGACATAAAGCCACCCCTGTTGTGCAGTGCCGGTATAGTAAAACATGTCCGCTTTCTGCAGGATCAGGGTTCCGCTGATACCCGCGGCCGACATCCTGTTCTGCAGTTCGGCTGTCCTGGCGGCCTGTTCATCTTCCGGCAGGGTCTTTGCATACTGTGTCATGGCTCATCCCTCTTTTTTGTTCCATTTTTGCACATGAGCATAAATGCCTGTCAGCATGAAAGTCAAACAAAAAATCGAGTGCCCTGCATTACCGCGTAAATACACTGTAAAACGTCAAAAACATCAATGGACTTTGAGCCTGAAATCTGATAGACAGGTTCGTGATCACAACTCCTTCTTCACGGGAGAATTAAATGAAAACCATGGCTACACAGCTTTCCCTTATACTGCGAATCGGGCAACAAACCGCCAATTTGCGGCTGCTGATCAAATTCTGTCTGATACTGACCTTTTTTTTTGTTGTCTACAGCGTATTGTTCCATATGATCATGCTCTACGAAGGGCGTCAATATTCCTGGATAACCGGATTTTACTGGACATTGACAACCATGTCCACCCTGGGTTTCGGTGATATTACCTTTAATTCGGATATGGGAAAATTTTTTTCAATCCTTGTACTGCTCAGTGGTATCATTTTTCTGCTGGTAATGCTGCCCTTTACCTTTATCCAGTTTTTTTATGCCCCCTGGCTCGAAGAACAGAACAAGGCCAGGGCGCCCCGATCGCTTCCGGAAGATGTTTCAGGACATATTATTTTCACCCATTTTGGTGAAGTGACAAGAAACCTTATCCATAAACTGAACCAGTACGGTATAGCCTATGTTATCCTTGAACCCGACCTCCAGACAGCGCTGAACATCCATGACCAGGGATACAGGACAGTGGTCGGCGACCTGGATGATCCTAATATGTATCACCGCCTCAATATCCGGAAGGCTGCCCTGGTAGTTGTCATGAATGATGATATGACCAGCACCAATATTATTTTTACAATCCGGGAAAATCACCCGGACGTGATTACAGTAACCAACGCTGACGTAGACGAGTCCCTGGACATACTTGAACTGGCCGGCAGCACCCATGTACTCCAGTTTACCAAAATGTTGGGCCAATCGCTGGCCCGCCGTGTCCGTGGTACCAGAATGAAATCGAATATCATTGGCAGATTCAGCGAACTGCTGATTGCGGAAGTACCTGCCATGCGGACCTGGCTGCAGGGAAAAACACTGGCACAGACAAGGCTTCGCCAGGTCGCCGGCGTTACAGTGGTGGGAATGTGGGAACAGGGGCGCTTCCTTATCCCCGGTCCCGGGTCAATAATCACGGAAACAAGCGTTCTGCTGCTGGCAGGCACCGAGACCCAACTGGAACAATTTGACAATACCATTGTCGACAAAACAAAGACACCACCTGAAAAAGGTCCTGTCGTAGTGCTGGGCGGGGGACGTGTAGGAATGGCAGTAGCCGGCACCCTGAAAGACAGAGGCGTTGATTTCAGGGTGGTCGAGAAAAAGCCGCGCATCGCTTCAATGGACATGCGGTATATCCACGGCAATGCAGCGGATCTTGACATCCTGGTCGAGGCCGGCATACATGACACTCCTGCCGTGATTATAACCACCCATGACGACAACCTGAATATCTACCTGACCATATACTGCCGAAGGCTCAGACCTGACGTGCAGATCATAAGCAGAGCCAGCCTGGACAGAAACATAAACACCCTCCACAGGGCCGGAGCCAACCTGGTGATGTCCTTCAGTTCCCTTGTCACAACCACCATTTTAAACCTTCTGCAACCGCAGAAAATGCTCATGCTTTCCGAAGGACTGAATGTATTTAGAACCCCGTTGAATCACAGGCTTGAAAACAAATCGCTGCTTGACATCCAGATCCGTGAGAATACCGGCTGCAGCGTTGTGGCAATCAAACGCGGAGGCGACCTGATTATCAACCCTGACCCTGCCATTGTGCTTGAGCCTGAAGACGAGCTCGTGATGATCGGCACGGCTGAATCTGAAAAAACCTTTACTGAGAAATACCCTGCACCGGTGAAGCAGAATTCTTTGCCGCAAAAACACTCGGATATTTAATTTTTCAATGATGAAAGACAGCAAACACGACAATTTGGCCACAAAAGACGAGACAGGGCAGATATACAGGGTTGCCGCATATGCATTTATCCTGAACCTGCTGCTTGCACTGATGAAAGCCGTGCTTGCCATAATGTCCGGAAGCCTTGCCATAACAGCCGGAGCCATCGATTCAGGTACGGACGCTATTGCCTCGCTTGTAATCTACGGCGGGATCAGGCTTTCTGCCAAAAAAACCAGATCTTTTCCCTTGGGTCTTTATAAAATCGAAAATATCGCATCCGTGGTCATTGCCATTTTTATTTTCATTGCAGGATATGAAATCGCGGCAACCATTTTTTCACCGGACCCCCAAATCCCGAAAATTACACTGCCGATTGTCGGATTCCTGTTTGCCGCCACGGCCATGATATTTTTTTTCGGCCGGTATGCCATTGCAGTTGGGCGCAGGACAGGATCTCCCACATTGATCGCCGAAGGGCGGCATCGCCAGGTAGACACCTTGTCCTCGATCGTGGTGCTTATCACCGCCCTGCTTTCATACCTGGAATTCAACTGGGCCATATGGGGTATCACAATTGACCGGATCGGAGCGTTCATCATCCTTGTATTCATCGCCCGGGCCGGTTGGGATCTGCTGTCCGACGGCATGAGGGTACTTCTGGATGCCTCCATTGACTTTGAAACACTGGACCGTATTCAGGATATAATAAAACAGGAGCCCATGGTTGACCAGATCCTTTCACTGACCGGAAGGAATGCCGGACGGTTCCGGTTTATCCATGCAACGATCACACTCAAGACCCAGAACCTTGAAAAAGCTCACCAGGTAAGTGAACAGCTTGAACAAAAAATCCGGGAACAGATTCCCCACATCGAAAAAATCACCCTTCAGTATGAACCGCGGCAACGATCCCATACAAGGATCGCCCTGCCCCTCGAGGATAAGGACAGCGCCAGAATAAGCCGGCATTTCGGGGAAGCCCCCTTTTTTGCCATTGTTCATGTCCAGCTCAGTGACCATGCCGTTCTTGAACAAAAAATCCTTGAAAACCCGCATGCCGATACCGGGACTGCAAAGGGTATCCGGGTAGCTGAATGGCTTCTTGACAAAGGCGCTGACCATGTTGGAATAAAAGAGGATATCCTTGGCAAGGGGCCGGGGTATGTCCTGTCCAGCGGCGGGGTAAAACTTCACCTGCTTAAATGTGAAAATCTCGATCAGGCAATCGAAGAAATACGTGACACCGGCCTGTAAAAGCCGGACAGTATATCCCGCGATTTTATCCGGAAAAACTGTTATTCTTTGCTTGACAAGAAACTGACCCTTTACCTATAATTCGTAATATAGTGAATACATAAAAAATAAAGGGCTTTTTCATGAAAAATATATTGCTTATCTATCCTGAATTCCCCGATACATTCTGGTCATTCACCCATGCTTTGAGTTTTATACGCAAAAAGGCAGCTTTCCCGCCACTTGGATTGATCACGGTGGCCTCGCTGCTTCCGGAAGAATGGGAAAAACGGCTGGTGGATACAAATGTGGACAGCCTGACAGATAAAGATATCCTGTGGGCAGACCTTGTTTTTATAGGCGGGATGGCAATCCAGCGCAGTTCAGCCGGCCGGATCATCGATCGATGCAGGACATTGGGGGCCACAATTGTTGCCGGCGGACCTCTTTTTACATCGGAGCCTGATGAATTCACCGTTGTTGATCACCTGGTGCTGGATGAAGCGGAACTGACCCTGCCTGAATTTCTGTCAGATCTGGAAAAAGGGCAGGCCAAAAAAATTTACCGTGCAAACGGTTTCAGTGATCCCGCGGATATCCCGGTGCCGCTGTGGGAACTGTTGGACACTAAGCGTTATGCCTCCATGAGCCTCCAGTTTTCAAGGGGCTGCCCGTTCAATTGTGATTTTTGCAATGTCACTGCCCTTTTCGGCCATAAACCCAGGCTCAAAACACCTGAACAGATCGTTCGGGAACTCGATGGCATTTATGCTTCGGGCTGGCGTGAAAGCATTTTTTTTGTCGATGATAATTTCATAGGCAACAAGAGTTTTTTAAAAAAACATCTGCTTCCCGCCCTGATTGAATGGCGCAAAGATAAAAAAGGCTGTGTGTTTTTCACCGAAGCCTCTATCAATCTTGCAGATGACCCTGAACTCATGAACCTGATGGTCAGCGCCGGGTTTACTTCCGTCTTTATCGGGATAGAATCTCCAGATGAGGCAAGCCTGACAGAATGCCATAAAATCCAGAACAAAAACCGGGATCTTCTTGAAAGTGTGTCCATTATTCAATGCTCCGGGCTGCAGGTCATGGGCGGGTTTATTGTAGGGTTTGACAGTGACAAACCTTCCATTTTTCAAAAACAGATCGATTTCATACAAAACAGCGGGATTGTAACGGCCATGGTGGGGATGCTCCAGGCTGTTCCAGGCACAAGACTTTTTGACAGACTGCAACAGGAAAGCCGCATTGTCGATCCTTTTTCCGGAAACAATGTGGACGGTTCCACCAATATCATACCCAGGATGGGCAGGGATAAGTTGTCTGAAGGATATCAATACATCATGAAGAATATCTATATGCCCAAAAATTATTATCGCCGAATCAGAACCTTGCTGCGTGAACTCAAAACTCCTGAACTCATTGTTCCCCTGGATGCTCAGCGGTTCCTCTCCTTTTTCAGGGCAGCGATTCGGCTTGGAGTCCTCGGAAAAGAACGCTTCCATTACTGGCACCTGGTTCTCTGGACCCTGGTTAAAAGGCCCAGGCTTTTATCGACGGCAATAACGCTTTCAATATACGGGTATCATTACAGAAAAATCTGTGAGCGGTATATTTTCAAATAACTTTCCTTTTTATTAAAAAGAGAGCCAATAGATGAGCAAAAACATGCAACTAAAAGTCACAGTTCAACCGTATTATGAAAAAAATGGCCTTGAAAAAACTTTTCCCAGGCTTGCACGGCATTTAGAATCCCAGGATGCAGACCTGGTAAACCGAAATCCATCTCTTTATGAACTGGCCGGACAAGTGGACCTTCTTCTTTACAACTATGACGGAACACCGCTCAAAGATGTACTGATACGCCATAAAGATCAGCTGAAGAATTCGTATAAGGACATCCAGAATTATATTGCCGAATGGAATCTTGCAGCGGCTGACAAACTGCTTTACAACATAGAGGATACATTCGAGGCAATAGAATCTGAACTGGATTGAGCTGGAACGAAATTACCGCATAAAACAGATTATCAAGTGCTTCCTTTGTTCTATTCAACATGACTGCAACCGCATGCTGAAGAATGCATGGGCTTTTCTTGTTTACAAGACAATTTTATTTTTCATTACAAGCTGTGCCGATATCGAGAACGGTTTATAAAATAACTATGAATAAAAAATTCGCTTTTTTTTCAACTTTTTTAAAAAAAACTGAAGCCCGGTTTTTAAACCTGAATTTGAGCCATCGGCAGGTTTCTAAAGGATACCTGTCATACCTGAGATCCAAAATACTGTACTCCCTTTTGCTGGTCGGGCTTGCAGGCGGTCTGCTTGCATACATTCCAGCCTTTTACCTGGCACTGACACAAAAACTCTGGATGCTTCTGGTTGCAGATACAGTGGCATGGGTAACCCTGCTGATCCTCCTGTTTGCGCCAAACCTTTCTTTCAACCTGAGATCCGCTGTGGCTGTCTTTTTATTATATATACTGGGCATATTCATAATAGTCGAGGTAGGCCCGTTGAGCGGCGGGCCGATTTGGCTGTTTTCCGCCGCGGTCATGGCCGGCGTGCTGCTCGGCCCGGCAGCTGCCCTGGCCGCCGTTGTCATAAATACAGCCATTCTGGTTGCCATGGCATGGCTTAGCATGTCAGGCACGGTAACTGTCGACTTTCCTTTTTTCCAGTCCATACCCGTTCTCGTTGCCGCTGAAGTAAATTTTATTTTTTTGAATGCCATGGTTGCCTTCAGTGTGTCCATGCTGCTGAAAAACCTTGAACGGGAAGCCTTTGAAAAAGAAAATGTACAAAAGAACCTTGAAGAGAGCCAGAAGCGGTATCAAACTCTTTTTGAATCCGCCAGCGATGCTATTTTCATCCTGAACAAAAATTTTAAAGTTCTGGACTGCAACCTGAAAGCTGTTCAGATGCTGGAATCGGAGAAAAGAGACATTATCGGATCCTCACCTGACATGTTTTCATCCGAATTTAAAAAAACCGGCTGGTCATCCACCAGGGGTATAGGGCAGTTACTTGATACGCTTGACCAAAAAGACCAGGTCCTGTTCGAATTCAAGCATATCCGAAAAAACAGGGAGGCCTTGAACATAGAAGTCAGCATGACTCTTGTCGACCTGTTGTCCAATCCGCATATCATGGCCATTGTAAGGGATATCACCCAGAGAAAGCACCTCCATGACATGATGCTCCAGAATGAAAAAATGGCTTCCATCGGAGGACTCGCCGCCGGCATGGCCCACGAGATCAACAACCCTCTGGCCGGTATCCTCCAGAATATAGATGTAGCTATGAACCGTATAAATGAACACCATCCATCCAACCAGAAGGCTGCACTTGATCTGGGTATTTCCATGCATCAGATTAATGCCTATTTTCAAAAACGGGAAATTGACCGATTCCTGAAATCCGCCCGGATGGCAGGTCAAAAAGCGGCCCGGCTGGTTTCAAACATGCTTTCATTTTCGTACCAGGGAGACAGGGAAAAAGCCTTGATGGAACCTGCCGATATATGCGAATTACTGGACATGACCGTCGAGCTGGCACAGAACGATTATGATTTGAAAAAAAACTACGATTTCAGAAATATTATTATACAGCGGGAATATGAAACAAATATAGATAAAATATGGTGTGAAAAAACTAAAATACAGCAGGTTTTCTTCAATCTTCTGAAAAACGGAGCCCAGGCCATGGCAGACCTGTCAAGTGATCCTGACAAATCCGGTAAAATGACCTTTATATTCCGGGTGAAAAGAGAAAAACACAATATCTGCATTGAAATCCAGGACAACGGACCGGGTATCGATGAAATTACTGCCGGGCAAATTTTTGAACCCTTTTTCACTACCAAGAAAGCGGGGACAGGTACAGGACTCGGATTATGGGTATCCTATTTCATCATCGATCAACACAACGGCACAATCAATGTGAAAACTTCTCCTGGGAATGGATGCTGTTTCAAAATACTTCTACCTGTTTATTCAACAAGACTGTAGAGCAGCCTGATCTCCTCCTCCCATATGGATGGATCGGGTGTTTCAAGAATCATGGGAATGTGATCAAACCTTGAGTCGTTCATTATGAATTTAAAAGGTTCAAGCCCCAGGCTCCCCTTACCAATGCTTTCGTGCCGGTCAACCCGGCTTTTGAATTCCTTTTTTGAATCATTCAAATGCATGGCTTTTAGAAAATTGAGCCCCACGGTTGTGTCAAATTCTTCGAGGGTACTGTCAAATGCATCGGCAGAACGGATATTATAGCCGGCGGAATAGGTATGACAAGTGTCCAGGCAGATACCCACCCGGCTTTTATCCTGCACATTTTCAATAATCCTTGCCAGATGTTCGAACCTGTATCCCATATTTGTTCCCTGGCCCGCAGTATTTTCAATCACCGCTGTAACCCCTTCTGTCTTATCGAGGGCAAGATTGATGGATTCTGCGATCCTTTCCAGGCACTTATCCGGATCGATCCTGTTCAAGTGGCTTCCCGGATGAAAATTGAGATAGCATAAGCCCAGCTGTTCACAGCGTGTCATTTCATCCATGAAGGCATGCCTTGATTTTTCAAGAGCCTGTTGTTCAGGGTGGCCCAGGTTGATCAGATAACTGTCGTGAGGAAGGATATGAACGGGATCATAACTAAAACTCTGACATCTCTCCTTGAATCCTGCAATACTCTTTTCCGTCAGTGGCTTTGATACCCATTGCCTCTGATTTCTGGTAAACAGGGCAAATGCTTTTGCCCGGATAAGATCAGCTTTAAGGGGGGCGTTTTCAACGCCTCCGGCTGCACTTACATGGGCGCCGATATACTTTTTATTCATCATTTCAGAATCTCCATCATTCTTCGGTATTTTTATACCTTGTCATCAGAAACAGTCCGCACCGGCCACAGAAAAAATTCGGGCAGCGGTTTGTGCCCGACCCCCACGGCCCCGTCCACAGTATAAAGCACCCAGGCATATTCTGTATCGTACATGCTGGTGGTAGCGGACCAGTAAAAATTCTGCACATCTATAAATCCATTATCCGCCGGCAATGCCGGTGAATGAAAATCCATGTCAATCAAACTTTCCAGCTCCACGATACCTGGAATCCGCCAGTCATCATATCCATGTGTCATTTCCCGGTTCATCTGCGATATCAGGTCCATGCTGGTTTTCCAGTCCACAGGCCGCTGGTGCACATTGGCATTTTTCAGCCAGATCAATCCGGTGCTGGTGTCATGAATGCACTCACCATCCTGCCTGAACCGCCTGTCATGATGCGGTATCCCGGCCTGAAACTCACCGTCCTGCCCAGACCCCTGACAGTCCACATGGTTTCCCTTGTCATTGAAACAGGAGGTCTGTCCGGTCTGGAATACCCGGGAGCCAGGCTTTTCAGCCACCCTCACCGGCCAGACCATATAGGATGCGTATTTCATACCCTTGAACACCCTGGCCCCGCCCAGGTGAATATACCAGGCCTGGTCCGGCAGCCGGGCGCAGGTTGTCGAGGTCCAGAAATACCCGTGAAAAACATTTGTGAACGGATGGCCTTTTGGAAGGCTTGGATTGATTTCGTCATGGCTCATCAGGCTGAACAGTTCCCGGCGGTTGGGCAGCTTCCAGTCGTGATATCCGTAAAGACCTGTTGCGTTAAATTCCCTCACCCGGGCCAAAGCCTCCTCCCAGGTCATGGGAAATTCCAGCAGGCCGGCGTTTTTGGGCCATATCAAACCTGATTTTTCATCAATAACGATATTGTTGTCTGTTTTAAACCGTGTCCTGATCATATTCCTTCTGACTCAAATTTTACCATATCACCAATTGATCTATTGAAGATCGATTACATCATCCATCGGACCGATGACAAGCTTTTCCCGTGCTGAACCAGATAAACAGCCATGGGAATCCTCCTTTTTCCAGTCGTCTGATTTGACGATACTATCCGGTTCGCCAACGCATTGCAAGTATTGTGTTTGCAATTGGGCAGGCTTTGAGATATCAGGAGCGCTATCTTCCTTCCAACCCCAAAACAAAAATTACTGAGTATCTTGGAAATCTATGGGAGTTGTAATCGATGTTGAGTTCTGGCATACTCCATGTATCCAAGATGGACATAAACACACATAAACTTGTAGCAGGAAGAAACAAAACAATATGGACTAAATATGGGTAAACATGATAAGTTATTAATAAAAATTTTAAAAGGATCTGCGGATTCAAATATCCCGTTTGCTGGCTTATGCAGTCTGTTAATGGCATTCGGTTTTGATGAACGAATCCGAGGCGATCACCATATTTTTACAAAGAATGGCATTGATGAAATTCTAAATTTACAGCCTTTAGGATCAAAATCGAAAGCATATCAAGTAAAGCAAGTCAGAAATATTATTTTGAAATATCAATTAAATTTGGGAGTAGACGATGAATAAATTTGAGATAATCATCTATTGGAGTGAGAGTGATAAATTATTTCTTGCAGAAGTCCCAGAACTCCCTGGATGTATGGCTGATGGTCATAGTTATCAAGAAGCTGTTTCAAATGCAGAGATAATCATAAACGAATGGATTGAAACTGCGAAAGAGTTGGGGCGTGAGATCCCGAAACCTAAAGGGAAATTAATGTATGCATAACTGGCTAATTCAGTCGATGTAAAAAACCACGCTGCTGATTAGCCATGTTACAGATTTATCCGTCTAAATGATGATTATCCGAAAGGTGAGTATTCACGGTACTGAAAAATCAAGGATACCGTTATAATCTTTCATTTTGGTACACGCTCTTTGAAATAGCCGGACCGAGATCAGCATCCCAGTCCGGCCTTAGATTCGATTACCCATGCAGGTTGTCAATCCACCGCATATGTCAGCGGAAAAATTCTGGTATTGGGGTTAATTCCCTTTTCTCGAATATATGTTCAGAGCTGCTCAGCAACTTTTTGAGCTTGAGCTGGGTAAATTTTCCAGCCCTGAAAAGTTTGCGCAATGCTGGATTGTCACATGGATTTGTGATTTTGGGATCAAGGGAATTTTTGACAAAATTGAAAAAAGTGGATAATCGAAAACTGATGAAAAAAAATTTCTGTAAGTTCAAGATGGTTGAGCTTTGGAAAACTGTGTGACAGTTGCAATAAGGTTCAACATGTTGTGCCTGTATCAGGGTGGGGATAATATTTCTGATTTGGGAAGATTTTTTATAGTTTGGTTAACAAAGAGTAATCCCCTTTTAAAAGGGTGAGAAAAGGTTTAACAAGGGTGAGAAAAGGGAAATAAAACAGAAAAATGACCAAAAAAAAAGTGAATCTGATACCCGTAAAAAGATCTCATATCGCATTTTATGACAATTTCCCCTTATACTATATCTCAAAAACCAATGAACCGGTTTTATTTAAAAAACCGGCTGATAAAATTGATTCCGATGCAGATGGTGATCCTCCATACCAGACACTGTATATTCGAAAAGAAGATGAGGCGACCGTTGTTCAATTCCTGATGACAACGCTGAATATGCAGCTGGCTAAAAACATTTCTTCAAAAGGAATACAGGCTATCCGTCAGAGTATCTGCCTGATCCTGGAAGAAGCCCTGGAAGGTCCCCTGGAGATAACCCTCCGGACATTGCCGGAGACCCTGGAAATTCTGTTTTTCGAGGCAAGAAAAACCCCGGGATTCCTGGACGCACTCGTTAAAATCAACAGTAACAGCCAAAAGGTGATTGAGCATTCCATCAATGTCCTGGCCATCACTGCGCAATATTGTTTCTTCAAAGATCTCGATGATGACGAACTCCGGAAGTTCGGACTCTGTGCCCTTTTACACGATGTCGGCACGGCCCGCATTAGCAGAAAAATACTGGAAACCAATGAAAAGCTGACGGACGAGGAATTTGAGATACTGAAAACGCATACCACCAAAGGATACAAGGATATAAAAGCCCATTCAACCTTTGACCGGGCAGTGGCCAGAACAGCGCTCGAACACCATGAACTGCTGGATGGTTCCGGATATCCTGACGGGATGACGAATATTTCGTTTCAGGCTCAGGTCATCGGGCTGATTGACAGTTATGAACCCCTAAAATACAGGGATAAAAGTTTCAGGAAGGCTTTAAAGCCGTATGATGCCCTCCAGATAATCAAACAGGAAGTTCTGCAGGGTAAATATAATAAACAAGTGTTTATCGATTTGTGTTCCTGCCTGATAAAATAAGCAAGGCAGAGAGGATAAAGTTATGGCTGGCGACCATCCCGAACTTCCCCATGCGTTTTTGAACAAGCCATATTCAATGGTTGCATTGAAAGATGTGTTGATGGAAGTAATAAGGCTTTAATGATATCAAGAAGATGGCTGGGGGATGTATTTTTATAAAACCCTTCCTGAACTTGGCTTTAAAAATACAAAAAACAATGGTTTTGCTGGGTCAATGATAATCCCATGGCTGAAAATCCAGGGGCCGAAAATGTTTGTGATACAATTCAAAACCTGATACGGTCGATTTATTCAGGGATGATAGTTGCAAGATTTTAACTTCATTTATTTTATTTGCCTGCATTCAGCATCCAATTTTGAGGTCATATTAATGAAGATAAGAAGCCCGGCCCGGAAATTTGTGTTA
>CAYNHL010000058.1:0-21873 GCA_964397015.1 uncultured Desulfobacterales bacterium
TTCTTGAATAAAATTCCCGGCGTCACCCCGAGCTGCAGCTGATAATTATCATATACAATGGAGAGGGTGTTGGAGGAAAAAAAACTGAAAACCCCTATGAAAAGAAGACTTCCGGCAATGACCAGGACAAAGTAGTTGAAGATCATCCTGCCTTGAAACTCTTTGTTGATAAAAAAATTCCTGCGCTTGTATCGTGCCATATCATTTCCTCCAGATATCTGCATTGTCGCGAAGTTTTTGAGTCCAGCTGTCCAGGTGTTCTTCTTTTTTCTTGTCTGTCAGAAACCGGGTTATCCTCTCGGTATCAGCTTCAGAAACCGCCGAAGCACTGTCAGCCGGCTCCACTTTTTCAAGTGTATAGCTTATTGTGCCTCCAGTATCGAACTCCTTGCCGGAAAAGGCATCCATTGGACCCGTGGACTCGCCTTCGTCGAGCTTGAAAACAATATATTTCATTTCATCCGAAAGGTCGACAAAATCATGGGTGATCCTGGTTTCAGCAGTCTGTACGTCCCCGCTTTCACTTTCCTTATCAGGATAAACGGTTTTGACCAGGGTCACCCGGCTTTGCATGAGCTGCCTGTATTTTTCAATCTCCTCTTTGGAAACGGCCACGTCAAACGAATCAAACTGGCGGTCCAGCAGGATTTTGACAAGGGACTGCTCGTAATAATTTTCAACAGACTGCCTGAAGGATTCCTCCTGGTTGATCTCCTGGCGGATGGCCTCCTGGATCAGGAGCTCGTTCAAGATCAGTGATTCAATATGCTGATCCCGGCTCATGTGGACAGGTTTTCTGTCCAGCAGGCCCTGTAACTCATCTTCGGAAATAATCCGGTCATTGATGGTGATTGCGGGTTTGGACACGCTTATGTTTGACGACAGCAGTCCATATCCGACCAGTGCGGAAAAAATTATCACAAAGGCGGCGATATAATAAATATACTTCATAACGACTGTTCTCCCGAAAGGTTACTTTTCCATGATCAGGCGGCCTGTATTACGTTCGACCTGCACACACCGGTCATCGTAGAGCTGCAGCATGCCGAAATCCTTGACATTGGTAATCTCCAGCTCCGGCAGCCCGTTTTCCAAAAGCCACTGCCGGACAAGGGCCAGTTGTTCGGTGTCCGATGCCCTGGCCGTGAAAATCTTGACCTGGACACCCTGTTCTATCATCTTCTTGACCCGCTGCAGCATCAACGGAACCGGATCTCCGATTCGGGTGATGGGATTTGCCGGGTCATCACGGGCCAGGGTGCCGTCAAGGTCCACCCCGATCCAGCCTTTTTTACCAGCACTCTTACCTGCCTGACGGTCCGGCGAAGAACCGACCATGTATTCCCTGGAAACCTCTTCTTTGGCTTTTACCAGGTATTTTTTTATTGAATTCAACATTTGACTTTAATATATAGCATTAATATCCGTCAATCAAATAAAAAAAACGGGGACACTTTATGAAATCCACATTCTTTTTGGCAGTCTGCACTACGGTCATCATGGCGATTACGGCCTGCCTGGCCACAGCTTCAACCGAAAGCGACCTGTTTGACAAAGGTGTGGCGCATGTCAAAGAGAACCGGCTTGAAGAGGCAATTGACACATTTTCACAGCTTATCGACCTTGTACCGGACAATGCCGCGGTCTACAAAAACCGCGGTGTCGTTTACATGAAACAAAAGCTGTATGACAAGGCGATAAAGGATTTTGAAACCGCCCGGGAACTGAACCCGGAGCTTGACGGCCTTTTCAGCAACCTGGGAGTTGCGTACTATTACAAAAAAAATTACGAAAAAGCCATTGAATATTACAACCTGGAGATCGAAACAAACCCGGGCAACCATATCGCCTTTTTCAACAGGGGATTGTGCCATTCTGAACAAAAAAATATTGACAGCGCCCTCAATGACATGGAACAGGCCCTCTTGCTAAAGCCGGACTTTTTCTGGGCCGGTTGCTATAAAGGCGATCTTCTTGCCAAGCAAGGCCGGACTAAAAAGGCCAAACAGGCGTATGAACAGGTCCTGGCACTCGAGCCCGAACATCCGTACGCCCGCAAAAAGCTGGCCGCCCTGCCCGACCCGCAGGCCGCCGAAACAGAACCCGGAGCCCCCGGGCCTGAACAAACCGGCCCTGAGGATAAACGAACCGGCCCTGAGGATAGCGGCAAAACGGTAAAATCCCCTTACTTTATCCAGGCCGGGGCCTTTTCAAACCCGGAAAATGCCGAAAATTTATGCCGGGAACTGGTTGACAAGGAATTTGACGCAATTGTTGTGATACAGGAGATCAAGGGGTCCCAATACCACGTTGTCCATGTCGGCAGCTTTGCAACCAGAAACGAGGCCCGTTCCATTCTTGGGGAACTGCGGGAAAAAACCGGGATCAAGGCCTTTATACAGAAAACCGGACATTGATGATATCCCCGTCATTCACGGTGTAATCCCTGCCCTGGACAAACATCCTGCCGGCCTTTTTCAAGGCGGCTTCACTTTTAGCGGCCACAAGGTCGTCAAAAGACATGACCTCGGCCCTGATGAAGCCGCGTTCCAGGTCGGAGTGGATCACTCCGGCCGCTGCCGGAGCCTTTTCTCCCTTTCTGAGCAGCCACTGCCGTACTTCATCCTTTCCCACTGTAAAAAAAGAAATCAGTCCGAGTGAATCCAGGCACAGCCGGGTCAATTCCTCGAGTGCCGGGGTTTTTATACCAAGCTCTGCTGCGAATTCCGCCTTTTCCTCCGGGGTGTCCAGCAGGGCTATTTCAGCTTCGACCTTGGCCGACACAAGCATCACCCTGATCTGATCTTTTGCCACCGCGTCAGCTGTCTTTTTGCGCAGGGTTTCATTGTTCAAATCATCTTCCAGGACATTGACGGCCACAACCATCTGCTTTCGCGTGATAAATGGATAGCTGCGGATTATCATTTCCTCTTTTTCACTCAAATCGGCCAGGCGAAGGGGGGATTCTCCCTCGAGATGAACTCTGAGTTTCTCCATCAGCTGCAGTTCTTTTTCCTGCTCCTCGTCCCTAGCCTTCTTTATAAGGCCCTGGATTCGTTCGATGCGCTTTTCGACAAACAGCAGGTCGTGAAGGATCAGTTCGGCATTTACCATCTCGATATCCCGCAACGGATCGACCGATCCACTGGCATGATACACCGCATCATCTTCAAACGCCCTTACCACGTGACAGACAGCGTCCATGTCAGCTATATCCCTGAAGGCCGCGCCGCTCGAGATGGATTCCGGTTCCAGCCGGGGCAGCAGCACAAGGTCGATGCGGGCCCTGGCCTGCTTTTTGGGGTCATACATGGTTACCAGTGTATCAAACCTCCTATCCAGGATATCCGCTGTTCCAGGCACGGGCTTTACGGTGCCGGCGGCTTCATTGACCAGGTGGCCGGTCAAAAGATGAAACAAAGTTTTCTTGCCGGTCTGGGGCAACCCTATAATGCCGACTTTCATAAACAAACCTGTCCTTTCAACATATTTGCATTTTACAAATAAAATAAAATACTATATCAAATTAAACTGAAATGATACACATGGAGGATCACTTAAATATCGAGTGACAGTTTTTTGACCAGACCTTCAGGCACGAACCGCCCCTTTTCATTGTCAAAGGAAATCCTGGAAGCGCAGAACATGTCGTCATGGGGATAAAACAGCCAGGCTTTTTCCTCGCAGACCCGTTGAAAAATATCCTGCTTTTCATCAATGAGCCCTTCGGGAAAACGATCGTATCCCATGGTGATGGGCAGGTTTACCCAGGCATGCCCCGGTGCGCTGTCCCCGGCATAATAGATCAGTGTGGAATTGACGGCAATCCTGGACAGCATCATGCCCGGTGTGTGGCCATGGCTTTCTATAAACTCGATCCGTACCGGTCCCGGTGCCAGGGAATCACCATGCGATACCAGCTGGAGGCGGCCGCTTTTTTCCAGCAGGCCGGGCAGCTCCGGAATGAAGGAGGCCCGGTCCCGGACATGGGGATTTTTCGCCCGCTTGAACTGTTCTTTACCACAGATATAAGCGGCATTGGGAAACAAGAGCTCCGGGTAATCACGGTTCTCATCCCATGCTGCAAGGAGCCCTCCGGAATGGTCAAAATGCAGGTGGGACAGGACGACATGGGTGATGTCCTGGTGATCAAGTCCCATATCGGCAAGGGAATCGAGCAATGCGTGATGTGAAGGGGCTACCTGGAAACGATCCTTCATATCCGGTGACAGGTAAGCCCCGATACCGGTCTCGAACAGGATTGCCCCCGACGGGGTTTTTATACACAATGCCCTGCTGGCAAACCCGATCATGTTGTTTTCGTCAGGTGTCATCCATCGCTGCCAAAGAACTTTGGGCGCATTGCCGAACATGGAGCCGCCATCGAGCTTCATGGTATTGCCTGTCAGGGATCTTATCTTGATTGGGTCACGATTCGTCTGCATGGTTATGACGGAAGGGTTATCCGGCGCTTTTCAGGGTTTTTGTGGGGTCTGAACAAAATGACCACATGCCCTATCATACCTGCTATATGGGCACCGGTTTCTTTTGCCAGCCGGTCTGACAGGGTTTGCTTGACCTCTTTTTCCTTGTTGTCGACAAACCTGATCTTGATCAGCTCCACGGCGTCAAGAGCCTGTTCTATCTCCTTGATCAAGGTTTCGGTGATCCCTTTTCTGCCGATCTCGGCCGCAGGGTTCAATGAATGGGCAAGCCCCCTGAGATACTTTTTCTGAAATCCTTTCAATTCGGTCAATGCAATATCCTTGTCACGGTTAAATGGTTGCCCCTTTTATACCACAGGTGCAGCACTTTTCATAGACCCAAAACGGGGTCAGGCTTGGCTTATTGGCTTATTGAGGATTGTCATCTTTTTCCTATTGAAAAAAAATATCATTGAGGCTATATTTTAAGATATCAATCCCTTGGATTAAAAGATAGGATTTATAGATTCTAAAATTACCAGGCTCTATGGTTGAAAAAGTTGTAATTAATGGAGAGATAAATGAATAGAACCGCTATCACCAAACATGAAATTTACAACAAACTTGTTGATTTTTCTGAACAGGATTTAAGTGACATTGTAAATTTTATTGATTTTATGAGGCATAAAAGGAAACTTGAACCCAAAAAAGTGATCAAGCTTGAAGGAATTCTAAAGGGTTATGATATTGATTTTTCCGTACTGAACGAATTCAGACAAAAGACCTGGCAGCATGTCGATCAGGAACTTGATAATGGATAGTTTTGTGACCGACACCCAAGCCCTTGTCAAATTCATGCTTGGCAAAAAAGTCATAAATAAAAAATCCCACCAAGCCTATCAGTCTGCTGATAAAGGGGAAAGCACTATCATTATTCCCGCCATTGTCCTGATGGAAATGCTTTATCTCTTTGAAAAGAATAGAATTGATGTGAGTCTGCTTCAAACAGAAGAATTGTTAAAGAGTCAAAATTATCAATTCGAGCCGCTCAGCTTTGACATCCTTAAAGCTGCCTCTGAAATTGATGACATACCAGAACTGCATGACCGCCTGATTGCAGCTACTGCAAGATATCTTGGCCTGCCTATTATCACTAATGACCCTGTTATAAAAAGTTCTCAATTTGTCAATATTTTAGAATAATCCATTTGAGCTTGGGGTGAGCTTGGGGTGACCCATTAAAGGGCCAGTCAAGAAAAAAATACCTCCCCGTGAAAAAAATTTCCTTTTTTCTTGACTGCTTTCCCCGGTTATTTTCAATACTACTACCATTAAGGCCTTTATTCCTGGTTTGCATCTGATATTTCGGTGTGCTGGCTTACGGTTTATTGATGCAATAAGCCAATAAGCCAAGCCTGACCCCGTTGTTTGAATTGACATGTCTTGCATATTGGTTTACGATATCCAGCACCTGGGAGAAAAATCATGACACAGTTTTTTCAAGCTCAAAAACCTGAACCTGCCGGTTTATCGATCCTGCCATCTATGGATTCCGTTCCAGGCAACTGGACTACGGGACCGGTGCCGGCTGTCTCGACTGCATGGTCTTTTTCAGACTGGATTGCCACGGCAAAAGTGAGGCTCGGGATCAACCGGCATAACTACACTGTGGCCCCCGGCCTTTATGCTGCAGGCAATCCTTCACAGACATCCGAAGTCCTGGTAACGGCCAACTTCAAACTGACCTTCGACCATCTGAGAAAAACCCTGAAGTCTACAAGCGCCTGGATTCTTGTGCTGGACACCAGGGGTGTCAATGTCTGGTGCGCTGCAGGAAAAGGCACTTTTTCAACTTCAGAGCTTGTAAAACAGATCAAGCTGGCAAACCTTGACAAGAGGGTTTCGCACAAGCGGGTGATAGTTCCACAGCTCGGGGCTACCGGGGTAAGCGCCAGGCAGGTGAAGGCCGAATCCGGTTTCAGGGTCGTGTTCGGCCCGGTCCGGATGAAGGATATCCCTCAATTCCTGGCACAGGGCAGAACCGCTTCTCAAAAAATGCGCACTGTCACATTCCCTCTTGCAGAACGTCTGATCCTGATCCCGGTTGAACTCAGGGAGGGACTCAAGCCCGCCCTTATAGCGATTGCTGTTGTGGTGATTCTTTCCGGGGCGGGACCGGGAATTTTCCAGTTATCCAATGCCTGGCCCAGGGCGGGATACGCCCTTTCCAGCCTGCTTGCTGGCATTCTGGCGGGTGTAGTGATAACCCCCGCCCTGCTGCCCTTTATTCCGTTCAGGGCATTTGCAGCCAAGGGGCTGCTCGCGGGACTTTTTGCATGCAGCGTAATTTTGCACATGCTGTCAAAAACAGGCATGACGCTGTCCGCCATGGCCGCCCTGGGGCTTTTGTGCATGACTGTCAGCTCTTTTCTGGCCATGAACTTTACCGGCGCGACACCGTTCACATCACCCTCCGGGGTTGAAACAGAAATGAAACGCTTTATTCCGGTACAGTTCAGTGCAGCAATAATGGCCGGCGGCCTCTGGATATATTCGGCTTTTTAAGGAGAAATACAATCATGGACAGTCTTCGATATCTTGATGATGTAACCACGCTGGAACTCGATGAAACAGCGTGCATTGGATGCTCGCTTTGCACCCAGGTCTGCCCGCGGGCGGTATTTGAAATGGTGGATGCCAGGGCCAGAATAATTGACCGGGACGCCTGCATGGAATGCGGGGCCTGTGTAAACAACTGCCCGGCAGACGCAATCAGCGTCACGCCGGGTGTCGGCTGAGCCGCCTACATTATCCAGGTCTGGATAAAAGGAAAAGAAAAGGCTTCCTGCGGAGAAGGGTGCTGCTGATCCCCTATTTTTTGACCTGCCAGGCACCGTCCCAGTCCTGGGCCGGCGGGTGTATGGCAAATTCGCGACACCTTGCCAGCATTGTCCGGGCTGGCCCGTCTTCCGGCACGTGCACAAGAGCCTGCCCAAAAATTTCGGCAGCCTGTTTCCATTCTCTTTGCCGGTATGCTTCGAGCCCCTTTTTATAAACATCTACAAGTAAAAGGGTGTTCTGGGTCAGCCGCCCCGGGTATCCCAGGATTTCGTGTGCTGTTACGACATTGTTTCTGCCGGCCAGCCGGATGGTGTCAATCTCCCTGGTTTCGACAACGCCCTGGACTGCCTGCCGTGTGCTTTCACTCACCAGGCAGTAAGTTTTGTAGGCTTTGTTTGCCCCTTCAAGCCGGCTGGCGATATTGACAGTATCTCCCATCATAGTGTAATCCATCCTCCGGTCAGATCCCATATTGCCCACCACGGCCGGACCTGTTGCCATACCGATCCTCATCTTCAATACCGGCAGCCCCCTTGAAAGCCAGTCCCGGTTCAGGATCAAAAGAGCCTCCTGCATCTCGATACAGGCCATGCAGGCCTGCACCGGGTGATCGGGCAAGTGGTTCGGGGCATTGAACATCGCGATAACTGCGTCGCCTTCAAACTTGTCCACAGTGCCGCTGTGCTCCAGGAGAATATCTGTCATGCGGGTCAAAAATTCATTCAGCAGGCTCACCAGCACACGAGGAGACAAGGTCTCCGATATCCTGGTAAAGCCTTCTATGTCTGAAAAAAAAGCCGTGATGACCCGTTCCTCACCGCCGAGAGAAAGCAGGCCCGGATCGTCAATGAGCTGTCTTACGACTCCGGGTGCCACATAGGTCGAAAAAGCCTGTTGAATGAATTTTCTTTCCCGCCGGCTGTCCATGTACCGGAAAAAGGGACTTACAAGGTAAAGTCCTGTCAACGGAAGACAAAGGTATAAAAAGGATACGTAAATGCATGCCCTTGAAAACAGAAGGAAAGAACCCATTCCGGCGGCTGCCCAGCAGAATGCCACCAGAAAAGCACCGGTTTTCAAGCTTTTTGAAAAGAACAGGCGCCCTGCACCAAGACAGAGGACTATGGCTGAAAAAAAGATCCAGCCGACGGGCAGCACCCTAATGCCGTTGCCGAGAAGCAGGTTGTCAGCCAGGGTGGCGTGGATTTCCACACCTGACATATAACCATCCCCCCAGCGGGTAAAGGGTGTGGGAAAATGATCGGGCCCTGCCTGGCCTGCACCTGGCGTGTTCTGTGTGCTAAGGCCCACAAAGACCAGCTTGTCTTTTAAAAACGCCCCGGGCAGGTGACTTTCGGGTGCCAGTGCCTGGTAATAGGAAATGGTTGCAAATGTCCTGTGGGGACCGGCAAAGTTGATCCGCTGTTTAAAACCCCGGTCCTTGAAATGCTCCTTTCCCAGAAACTGCAGCACTGCCCGGCCCGATAAGGTCTGAGTGACAGGTGTTGCAGCCGGGGGCCTGCGGATGAATCCGTCAGGATCCACCGGCAGATAAATCAGACCGGTACTTGTCCGCGGTCCTGTCAATGAAGGATGGGGACCTACGATCGTGTCGCGGGCATAGGTCTTTGTTGCAACCTGGTCGATATCAGCGGCCAGGACCAGTGACGGATAACGTAAAAAAGCCTGCCTCAAGACGGCATCTTCTCCGGGCGTGGAGGGATCTGCAAACAGAACGTCAAACGCAACCGACCGGGCGCCGGCAGCATAAAGGGCATCCAGGAGACCGGCATGAACACTTCTCGGCCATGGCCACTGCATTTCCAGGAGGCCGAAGCTTGGCTCGTCAATTGCCACGATGACAATATCTTTTGCCGGGGCACGGGGACCTCGAAGGCCGAAAAAGATATCATGGAAAAAAATATCCACGGCCCTGCCCCAGGGTGTCATGCACCCTCCAAAAATGAACAGGACCAGCACAACTGCGGCCCAAAGCCTGGATTTGCGCCCGATATGCCTCAAGGATTTCATGGATCAGAAATTCAAGGACAGTGTAACAAGGAGTTGTCTTGAAGGAACCCTGCCTGTAAAAACCATATCATCCACCACCCAGTTGAAATGGTTGTCAAACAGGTTGCCTATTTTCATTTCAATGCTTCCACGCTTTTCAGAAAACCGGCAGCCCACCTCAAGGTCTGTCACCCATATGGTTTCATTTTCCCTGCCGGCAGCCTTGAAATTGATCTGCCTGAAGCTCTGAGACAGGCCTGCGAAGATACCGGAGGGATGGACCAGTTTCAAGCCCGCGGCAACAAGGTGATCGGTACGGTTTTTTTCAGGTGAAAAGTCATCTTCGATATCGAGGAACCGGTAGCGGACATTCAGCCCCATTCCCGGCCCGACGATCTGGTTCCAGGCAGGCTCTATCCCCTTGACCCTTGTATCCCACAGGCTGCCCCCTCCCAAAGCTGCCTCACGGGCGCGGCCCTCAAGAGAAAACAGGTTCAAGACCACACAGCCTTTGTCCCATTCATGCTCCCAGGCAAGGTCATATTCGGTGGTCACGGTATTTTCATAACTGTTCCTGAACAATGGAATACCTGCGATATCCGTTGGGTCGAGCCGGTCGATCGTAAATGGTGTCACGTACCTGAAACCCGCGATCCGTATGGTGTCCTCGCCGGTTGGAGTCAGGATCAGGCCGGCTCTCGGGTTCAGGATCTCCTGTTTCTGCATGGCACCGGAATAGGTGTTGTGGTTTTTCAGTACATCGTAATACAGGGCGAATTCCGCTGTCAGCCAGGGGTTGACCTGCCAGATATCCTGGCCGTAATAGCTTTGATACCTGTCACCCAAAGTGTGGTCAATTATTTGTGTTTCAGTTCCCAGATCATACCAAAACCCGTCGCGCCACAGGGAATATTCATAAAGGGACCGGTTGTATACTTCCTTGCGCCTCCATTGATGCAGCATGCCGGCGATCAACTGGTGGCTGCCGATCCTGTTGTACAGAAAATGGACCTGGGCCTGGTCCGAGGTCATGTCAAGCCTGTCATAAAAGGTGTTAAATGCTGCCACCCCTTCTTCAGGATCCACCCAGAAGGCGTTATTGCCGGATGAAGCCTGCTTGAACATGCGTTTCCTGCCCATGACCAGGATATCCGCGCCCGGCGCAATGGACCTGTGCCAGCCAAGGGTGGCTGTCCCGGAATCGGATTCCAGCCGGTTACCGGCCATGGGCGGGGCATCGTATTCATAAGGATCGGACTGCCGTCCCGTTGTGTCTGCCTGGAGGCCTGAAGCCAGCAGCATGAAACCGTCCCTCGTGGTTGGATCCCACTTCAGGCTGAAACCTGCATTGATGTCGTTTCTGCCGTTGTCACCACGCCATCCGCCGGTTTCCCCTGACCCGGCAATTGAATTGAAAGCAAGGTTTGCAAAGGGAAGCGCGCCGTAAAAAATGGCATGAGTGGTGTATGTATCATGATTTCCTGCAGTTCCGGTCAATGTTCCGCTGACGGAAGGAGCTTCAAAAAAAGATGTATATTCCTGGAAGGTATTCAAAGAATTGAGATTGGCCTTTTGAAGCATCAGCCCGAGAAGGTTTTCGCTGGCTGAGGATCGAAGGCGGTCCTCCATTGCAAGCAGTGATCCTGCCAGAAAGGTATGGGCGGCCGAGTTGCCGTAATCGGTCTTTACCGCTGCCAGGGCTTTTATGCGGGCCCATTCCGAGAGCCCGAGATCCTGGAAAACAATGCTCTGGTCTATATTCTTGACGGCCAGGTCCTGGTCAAGAAGGAACCTGGACCGGTACACGGCCCTGTTGTCATTGAGCCTGACTGCCTGGTTGAGTGCAGCGACAGCTTCCACCGGACGGTTCAGGTCCCTCAGGATAAGGGCTTCATACAAAAAAGGGGTGGGATCCAGGGGATCCAGTTTTTTTGCCTGGGACAAAGCTGCAAGCGCACGGTCGAACCGTTTTACCTGGTAGAGCATCTTGGCCCAGTAACTGACGAACAGGGCTCTTTTAGGCTCTACCAGGACAGCCGTGGTAACCGCTTCCATGGCATCGGCCACACGGCCTTTACGCATACACGCAAGGGCGAGACCCAGAAAGGCCTCTCCCATGCCGGGATCTGCCTCGATGGCGGACCTGAAACTCTCCAGGGCCGCATCGGTCTGACGTGCGGCCAGCTGCAAGAACCCCTCGAGGGTGAGCACTCCGGGATTTTGTGGAGCCATCCTCAAAGCTGCATTCATGGTCGCCTCGGCATCCTGTGTCTGTCCGCTGCCGAAAAGGATGCGTGCCCGGACCAGCATGGCAGGCACATATTCAGGATCTATCCTGAGAGCCGCATCGGCTGCTTCAAGCGCTTTGTCAAGATCGAACAGAGCCTGGAAGGCATGGCTTAAGACCAAGAACGCGGACGGCGAATCCGGCGCAGCACGCACCCCTTTTTCAGCCGCTTCCAGGACACCGGCACTGCCCGCATTTCCACGGGCCAGCCTTACAAGTGCCAAAAGGCTCCAGGCTGGGCCATACCCGGGCCTGTCATCCGTCAAAGAGACCAGTGCCTGTTCCGCTTCAGCCAGATCCCCTGCTGCAGCCGACAAAACTTCTTCATACTCGATGTCCACCGGCGGCAGCACAAGAATCCACTGGACCGCATTTTCGGGTGAAACCAGCATCTGTTTGAAAGGAGCTTTTCCCAAAGCGGCCGAAATCATCTCACCCGGACCTGCCAAAACACTGCCATGGGCATTGAAAGCCTCTACCCTGCCTTCGAGTACGGACATGGTGACCGCGAGATTGTCCTCGATCCGGATCCCGACCTCGGTCCCCCTTATCCCTGCGGAAACAGCCGGGGTCTCGATCCCGATCCGCGCATCGGGATTCTTGTTTTGAAGCCAGATTTCCCCTGAATCCATCCGGTACACGGAACCGCCGGGGACATTGCCTGATGCCGGCAGGATACCCCTGATCCTGTGCCAGCCTGCACTTGCATCAACGGATTTCAATAAAAAGCGGGTGTTGCGGTTCAGCTGGATCATGGTCTCGTCCGCCATGAGAATGGCTGCCCACCCGTCAGGGCCCGTAAGTACCAGGTTGCCGTCGTAGAGAGCCTGGCCCGCGACAGGCCCGGCAGGCTCTGCGGTTTCATCGGCAAGAATTCGGACATAGCCTTTGTAATGAACCAGACGTCCCGCCGATATCATATCTTCTTGGGCCATGACCCGTGAACAAAAACCGAAAATAACGGCGGGTACAATTGCCGTTAAAAGCAGTAATCCTTTTGTTTGGAAAAAGCGCATTGTTCTTGTCATTAAACTTTCCAGGAAAGAATCAATAAATGCACATTCAATCTGGTATCAAGTTCCGCCCAAGGTGTAAAGATCATTTTTTCCATGTGTTTATGACAAATGGCGGCAAAGCGAAAAAAACCTTGACATATGAAGCTGCATGGCCGTATGGTAAATTCAACTGTAAAATTAGAAAAAAGGCAGCAAGAATGACCAACAGCCGCAAAAGCAGACTTTATTACTGTTATTATTATTTTTACGGCCGGGAATGTCTGCTGTGCTTGTGTTGAACAAAAAAATACCATAAACCAAGAGCCGCGGGCAGCCTGACAAGCCCGCGGCTCTTTTTTTGCGGTTTTTTCAGGTCTGGCCGGGCAAAACCGGAGGAACCCATGACACGCACCTATGACCTGAATGTCAGAACATTCACCCCTTTAATCACTCCCGGGCAGCTGAAAGAAAAGCTGCCTATCCCTGAAACAGCAAGACAGACAGTTATCAAGGGCCGGCAGGATATTCAGAACATCCTCGACGGCTCGGACCCCCGCCTGCTGGTCATCACCGGTCCCTGCTCGATTCATGACGAGGCATCGGCCATGGCATACGCTGAAAAACTGTGCGCCATCCGGGATGAAATCCGGAAGACCATCTGCCTTGTCATGCGCATCTATTTTGAAAAACCCAGGACCACCACCGGGTGGAAAGGCCTGATCAACGATCCTTTTCTTGACGGCACATGCTGCATAGAGGCCGGAATAGAAAAGGCACGCAGGCTGCTGATAGAGATCAACCAGATGGGACTTCCCGCAGCCACTGAAATGCTGGACCCCATCATTCCCCAGTATATCTCGGGTCTTGTTTCATGGGCTGCCATTGGTGCCAGGACCACCGAATCCCAGACCCACCGTGAAATGGCCAGCGGCCTTTCAATGCCGGTCGGATTCAAAAACGGCACGGACGGCACATTGACTGCAGCGGTCAACGCCTTACAGGCTTCAAGAGCTCCACAGTGTTTTCTCGGCATCGATCCTATGGGACGTTCCAGCATTGTCAAGACAACGGGCAATCCTTTCGGGCATCTTGTGCTCAGGGGAGGAGACCACCCTAATTACGATCCCTTGAGCATCAAGGCCGCATTGTCCCTGCTGAACCAGCGCAAGCTGTTTCCGGCTGTAGTGGTGGACTGTTCCCATGACAATTCCGGACAGGACCATACCGGGCAGCCCCATGTATTTCAAAGCGTCCTGGAGCAAAGGCTGGCCGGCCAGTCAGGAATTATCGGCATGATGCTGGAAAGCCACCTGAACGAAGGCAGCCAGCAGTTCAAGTCATCGGGACATCCGCTTGCATACGGCGTGTCAATTACAGACAAGTGCATGTCATGGGAAACGACCAGCCGCCTTTTGCACGCAGCTCACGAAAAACTAAAACAACAGTTTTATGAAAAGGCGGCAAGCCAGGATAAAAACAATGCCGGACACAAAGAACTCTGCAGTGCGGTTGAATAAAACATTTGAAAAAAGAGTAAAACGGCGGGTTACCGGTCAGGCGCGCGAATTTTTTGCCGTATGTGCGCCGGGACTTGAACAGCTTTGCAAAAATGAGCTGTCAGGACTTTTGCCAAAGATTTCGAAAGTGACCGAAACCCTGGGCGGGATAGAATTCACGGCAAGGCTGCCGGACATTTACCAGGCCAACCTGCACCTGAACACCCCGTCCCGGATATTGATGAGGATAGAGAGTTTCAAGGCCACCGGTTTTGCGGATCTCGAACGCCGGCTGCAGCAGGTGGACTGGGAGCTGTTCCTGCCGCCATCCGCCCCGGTAAACTGCCGGGTCAGCGTGCAAAAATGCCGGCTGTACCATTCAAACGCCATCGCCTTAAGGGTCTTGTCGTGCCTGCCGGCAGGAAACAGGCATGACCGGGATTCCTCGAGCCCTGACATGGAACAGACCCTTTTTGTCCGCGGGCAGAATGACCGCTTCGTAGTGTCCCTGGACACCAGCGGCCCGCCTCTTTACAAGAGAGGGATCAAAAAAACCGTGGTATCCGCCCCCATCAGGGAAAACCTGGCCTGGGCCGTGCTGACCCTGGCCGGGTTTGACCGGGACGATGTCCTGGTGGACCCTATGTGCGGCTCCGGCACCTTTTCCCTGGAAGCCGCCCGGATCAAGGCAGGTATTCCACCAGGATTTTTCAGGCAGTTTGCCTTTGAATCATGGCCGGCCTTCAATCCCGCCCGGCTGGCCCATCTCAAGTCCCTTGCCGAACAGGATTTTTCACTTTCGAACAACTGCACCATCCTGGCATCCGACCATGAAGCCAGTGCTGTGGCAGCCCTGGAAAAAAACATCGAATCCTTTGAGTTTGCGCGGCGAATCAACGCAAGGCAGGCTGATTTTTTCGATATCAGCCCTCCCTCCGGCCCTGCGGGAACCATTGTACTCAACCCCCCATATGGAAAACGGTTGAAGCAGGCAGGAGGTGTCAGAAAATTTTACCGGCAGATCGGTACAAAACTCAAGGCCGATTTTTCAGGATACAGGCTCGGTATTGTACTGCCTTCAAGAACCCTTGCAAAACACCTGGGTATGAAATTGAAACTGACGTCGGTATTTCACGGAGGAGCCACGGTTTATATCGGCACAGGCAGAATCGAGCCTTGAATAAACTCAAGCGCAGAACCTGCAGAAACGCTCAAGGACAGCGCCGGCATGAGGAGTTGGGACCACGCCCGACAAAAGCTTTTCCGCCTTTGAAGCTATGTTATCGTCTATCATGGCGATCTGGTCGATATATGCCTTCATGATGGAAATATCGTATTCCGGGTGAAACTGGACCCCCCATGCATTCGAACCGATACGGAACGCGTGAAAGTGTTCAAAATCATTTTCCGCCAGTACCTGTGCGCCCGAAGGCAGGGAAATAACCGACTGGGAATGGGAAACATGGACCTTGAAATTATCAGGCAATCCTTGAAACAAAGGATCTGTCTTCCCGGCTTCGGTCAGCCTGATATCCACTGATCCTAGTTCCATTCCAAGGGGATTGAATCCCACCTGACCGCCCATGGCCCGGGCGATAAGCTGGTGGCCGTAACATATACCAAGCAGCGGGATTTTCTTCTCGATCAAGGAAGGTATCAGGGATTCAAGGTTAAGGCTCCAGGGCAGTTTTTCGGTCACCATTGCATGGGAACCCGTGATTATCACACCGCCGGTATTGTCCGGCAGTGGAAAATCAAAATCTTCAACCGCATTCCAGACGATTGCACGAATCGAATGTTTTGAAAAAGCCCTGGTTATCCAGTGCTCAAAATCCTTGAACTTCGACGCAATTGCCGGCAGGGTACATCCTGTCTTGATAATGACAATGGATTTCATAGTGTTTTTATCCGGATCATCCTGGTTATCCATAAATCGATCCCGCATGAATCGTTCCGGGCCCGGCCGTCACCTTAACGGCGGCCTCGCCCTTCAAGGGGCATGCATGTTCACAGATGCCGCAGCCGATACAAAGGGATTCAATAACATGGGGTTGTTTTAAAGTGATCTTCTCCCCTGCATCATCCTTTACCACAGCTTCGGTAAAGGAGATGGCTTTAGGAGAGGTGGGACAATGTTCCTCGCAGACAATGCAGGGAATTTTATTTGCATAAGGCAGGCAGCGGCTGGTATCAAAAAACGCCGTGCCGATGACAAAGTCGTGTTTCTGTGGTTTCGAAAGCACCGACAGGGCTCCTGTGGGACATACCTGTCCGCACAGGGTGCAGTTGAACTCACAATAGCCCAGGCGCGGAATCAGGACAGGGGTGAAGACACGATCGATCCCCATTCCCGGAGACAAAGGCTGCAGCCCGTTTGTGATGCACACCTTCATGCATTCCCCGCACCTGACGCAGGTGGCAAGAAAATCCGGCTCATCCAGGGCCCCGGGCGGGCGGATGAGGTTGGGCGACGGCAGCTTAGATGCCGCACCGGTGTGAATTACAAGCGGCAGGGATACTCCCAGGGCGGCAGCCCCGATAAAACTGCGGCGGCTGAAATTAACGGGAGCAGGATGAGAACGCCGCCCGGAGGTAATCTTTGCAATACCGTCCGGACAGAAGGACAGGCAGTCCATGCAGAGATTGCATTCTTCGAACATGATATCACGATTTTCATTAAAAGCGTTCATGCGGCATTTTTCCATGCACATCCGGCACCTGGCACAGGCTTTTGCAGGTTTGCGCCGCAAAAACGATCCCCTGGCAAGCAGGGCCAAAAGAGCTCCGAGGGGACAGATATTCCTGCACCAGAACCTGCGGCCGAAAAGTGACAGGCAAAGTACCAATGCAAGAAACACAAAAGAGATAAGACCGGTCAGGAAAAATGACTGCCTGTAGGGAAGGAGCGCTGTTTTGAGTACATCGTAGACCGGTTCTGTAACGTTTGAGGAAAGCCATTGAGGCACTGACAGGTACAGAAAATCGAACACGCCGGACACCCCGTAATTCAGCATGGGATCAACGGCAAAAGCGAGCCCCCGGACCAGTATGGAAAAAGGGTCCATGATCCCGGCCAGCTGGACACCGAACAGACCGGAAAAAAGGACCAGGACCAGGATGCCGTATTTAAGGGGCCTGAAATTAAATCCCGTGGACCGCCGCACGGGCGCAAGGACCCGGTCGAACAAATCGATAATGGTTCCCAGAGGGCAGAACCAGCCGCAGAACCATCGGCCGAAAAACAATGTAAGCGCCGCCACGATCAAGGCGGGAAACAGCAGGTAAACAAGCGTTTTTTTTGCAAGCGTGACAGACAGGGCCAAAAGGGGATCAAGCCTGAAAAAAATATTCACGGCCCAGTCGATTGTATCCGAGCCGGTATAATCTGTTTTACGGAACAAAAACAAAAATATCAAAAGCACCACAAGCTGTGCTGCCTGCCTTATGCGCCTGGCTGGTAATTTTTTCATGGGCGGCGCAGCCTTATACCATCCGGATCCTGCATTTTTCAAGATCCATCTGTCCCAGCCCCATTTCATATGCTGCCACGGTGGATTCAATATCGGCGGGAGCGAGCCCGAAAAGTGTCGTGGCATAGGCATCGCAGGCAACCGGGTCCGTTCCTGCGATCAGGGTGTCTTTTTTCTCGACATCGCCGGGCCGCCCTCCCTGGGGACCGTTTCTCAGCATTATCCTCGTGGCGTCAATCACGGTGAGGTGAGGCCGGATAACGGTATTGAGATCAGCCAGGTGCTGGGCAAGGTTGAAATGAATACGGCCCCTGTGCCCCCCGATGACACCCATGACATTCTTCAATCCGAGGGTCAGCCGGGACAGCCCGTGGTGTTTGGCCACAGGCACATTTATATAACAGTCCGCGTCAAGGGCATCTTTGTAAAAAGACCACTTGTCCAGGGCTTTTCCCTTTTTTATATTGACCGGGACAAACCGGCGCTCTTCCATATAAAAGCACTTGACCTTCCTGTCCCCTATATTGTCAAGCATGGGTTTGATGCCGCTGTTATTGTAGCACCGGCGCTCTTCGTTGCAGGGCCTGTCAAACACCAGTACACTGCCGGCACCAGCCTCGAGCGCCCTTACCGCAAGCCGTGTCACGACCACAGGATGGGTGTTGGCACCCTGGTCCACGGTCCTGTCCCAGCCGATGTTGGGCTTGATGACCACCTTGTCCCCGGGACGGATAAAACTGGAAAGCCCGCCGATTTCCCGGATTACAAGGTCGACAAGGGCTGCGTAATCCGTGTTTCTGCCCACGATGATATCCGGTGCCGTACCGGAAGAAGCCGCAGCGATCCGGGGAATATGGAATACCGGGCCGGCAGCCAGGAAACCGGCTGACCAAAGGGATAACTGTTTTAAAAAATGTCGTCGATCCATGTCACCCTTTTCAATTTATCAGGTAAAAACCCAGGTTCTTGTCATAGGGGGGAGGATTGTAGAAAACACCCTCACAGCTTTTTTCATCCATGTGCTTGACTATGACCTGGCGCCGTATCCTTGAGCGGTTCCTGTCATCCAGCGTGAACTTGACGTCCAGAAGATCATCGGTCTTGATCGGCCAGGGCCGGGTGGTTTCAAACAGGATTCCTGCAGTGGACAGTTTCCGTACCGTTATGTCTCCATGGAATTCTTTGCTCGAATGAATGAACGATCCCATGAGACGTACTGTCTTGCCTTTGCCGACAGGTTTTTTCTCCTCGGGGGGCAAAGCCTTTTTTTCTTCATCGAGCATGCTCTGGATATTGTTTTCAATACGGTCTGCATACTGGTGGTCAGCCGCCCCTGATGTCTTGTATACACGGGTATGAATGATATCCAGCAGTTCGGTCGAGCTTTTTGTCTCAACAGGATGAATATCTGCCGACACGTTGAACCGGAGCGCTTTTTCCAGGCTGTTGCTGTATTCCACGTGATTCATGATACGTTCTTTTACCCGTTGTGCCTCCCTGGCACTGGTATGCGGCATCAGCACAATGAACCGGTCCGCCTCGTATCGAAAGGTCTCGTCCACTTTTCTGACAGATTTGTTCAATATGCCTGCCAGCTGTTTGAGTACACTGTCACCTGCCTGGTACCCGTGGGCGTCGACGATCTTTCGAAAATGCACAATGTTGACAAGGATCAATGCGGACGGGATTTCGTAGCGGTCGAAAATATCCATGCGGTTGGCCAGCGTATGGTTGAAACTGGCTTTGTTCTTCAAACCTGTCAGGGGATCCACCAGGGCGATTTTTTTAAGAGACTGGTAATAATAGGATCTTTCGATTGCAATGGCGGCATACTCGGCAATGGCGGAAAGTATTTTCAGCTCCACCGCCTTGAATGTATCTCCTGACAGTTTATTGATCAGCTCTATAACGCCGAAAACAGATTTGCCGGTCTTGAGGGGCACTCCTATGATCGATTGTGTTTTAAATCCCGTATACTGGTCTATCCTGCTGCTGAACCGCTTGTCTTTTGTCACATCCTTGACAATGACCGGTTTACCGGTTGAATAGATATATCCGGCTATCCCCTCGCCCTCGGGCAGCTTGAGCCCCTGGAGCTTGTCCCTGCTGGACCCTGTGACAGCCGTAAAAACCATGTCATTGCTTTTTGAATCCTTGAGCAGCAGAGACCAGTGGACAGGACGAAAAACAAGCCCTACCTGGTACATTACCGCGTCAATGGTTTCCTTGACGGTTCTGGCCTTGGACAAAGGCTTGCCAAGTTCGAGAAAAAAAGAAACCTTGTCTTCCCAGTCTGCAATATTATCCATGATTTGTCTCTGCTTAAGGGTTAAGATGTCGGCCGCTCAAAGGCTCGTGACCTGCTTTTCTTTTATAGAAAAACAAGGGGGGTTATGTCAAGTTGCAATAATTTAAAGCCCATTTTTTGCCTCTGTGCATGCTCACTGACTGCAAATCCAAGTTAAAATCTCATCAATTAAACAAAACATGAAAATCGGTGATAAAAATAATTTAGTCTCTTGACATGCCCAACCTATTGTGTTTTATTGCAAATAATGGTTCATGAGCCTGAGTCATATTTGCAGTAAGTTAAAAAAATCAATGAATTATTAAAACTCAATACTAGTTTTTATTACTTAAACTGGTATCATAGAGCTTTATGAAAATTCATTAAGCACAAAAATCATTATAATAATTTATAAGGAGGAGTTTTATGAAACGGGCAAAATTTAAATCACAATCCATGACCACAATGTATAGTAATAGACCGAATGTAGCTCCAAGTGCTGGTTGTTGCTGCTGTTGCTGCTGCTGTTCATGCACTTGAGTATAATTTGCAACATGCAAAAAACAATCAATGAAAGATGAGTAAGTAATGCCAACAATGCAGAAAAGCACCCCGATATCCTCTGGATTTTTTTTGGGTCCAGAGAATCTCGGGATGCTTTTCTGCTTCCCTTTGAAAGATTGATGGAATTTCAAATAGAAATAATTTTTGGATCTCGAGAGGAATAATCACAAATGAAAAAAGTGAAGCTAAACAGCTTTATTGATGGTCATTGTGTTACTCTAAAAGCTATAAGCTCTTTTGCAGGGACCAGACACTTTAAACCATATGCGAATACTACTGTATCGAAAACACCGATGAATGTAGCATCCAGCTTTAACTTCAATAGTGAAACTTCATTTCTTTTTGATTTGTTTTTATTAAACTTTAACCAGAAACTACATCACTTCACAGGATTTTCTGCAATTAATAATTATAGGGCTCAGGAGGTTATTGACTCTATTGCTTTAAGGAAACTAAAGTATAATGAAAAAGAGCTGATTAAGCTTCCAAAATATTACAAAATAAACGTGTCATTTGACTCTTTAATTAAAACAAGAAGAAGCCGAAGAAGATTCACAAAAGCGAAGCTGAGCTTAAAAGAATTATCCACTATTTTGTTTTACGCCCAGGGAATAACTGATAGTGCGGAAATAAATGAAGACTTTTTTTTCATGGATAGATTGTCCGAGTTGTTAAACAAAAAAGAGTATTGTTTGAATATGAGAACCTATCCTTCTGGAGGCGGACTATATCCAATCGAACTATACTTTTTTTCAAAAGGTGTAAAATTGCTAAACGATGGTATATATCTATATATTCCGGAGCATCATTCAATAAAATTAATCAAAGAAATAAAAATTGACTTTGATGAATTAGCTGCCCTCAAAGGCATAGATGTTCAAAATACAAATTTATTTTTTATATATGTCTATAACAAAAATTACAATTCTCAAAAATATGGAGAATCCGGATTTGTATTTTCATTAATCGAATTGGGATCAATTTCACAGAATCTCCATCTCTCTTGTTCTGCCCTTGGTTGTGGCTCTTGTGATATCGGGGGATTCTATAAAGAAAAAATACAAAAGAAAATTGGATTAAATGACCTTTATGAACATGTTGTATCAACTACAGTTGCCGGAAAATAAAACTAAAACCTCTATATACAAGGGTCAATTATAGCTGTGATGAATACTCAAAAAAACGAGGTGTGGCATGTCTGACAGACATTTCTTTTTGAAAACTGATGTAAAAGTTTTTTACAATGGAAAGATAATAAGGCTTCGAAAAGGTATATGGAATTATAAGGAGATTAGTTTTGACCTTTCAGAGGAACGGCCGGAAATACAAAAGGCTATTGTCAGTTTTTTAAAACAAAGAAAATTCGACTTGGAATTAATAGACGTTCTTTGTTCAAAAGACGAGAAAATAGATTTCAATGAAATGATGCAGACTTTAAAAGCCAATGATTTCATCTTTGATAAAAAAGGATTAGAAGTAAAAAATTTTCTTAGCGATAT
>CAYNHL010000059.1:0-21759 GCA_964397015.1 uncultured Desulfobacterales bacterium
CATGATCCTTGAAATCCAGAACAGGCTGAAAAAAAATATTGCCCCGGAACCTGAAGGAAAAGCGGCAAAGAAGCCCCCTGAAGCTGAACAAAAAAATACAGCGCAACAGCAAAAAGATGAATCCGAAGATCTTGAAAAACCTGTCAAAGAAGACGATACCAAAAGTACAGATTCAGTGCCTGAAGAAAAAAGCCTTATGGACCCTGTCCAGATTCCCGGTGGAATGTCACTGGAGATCGCATCAGACCTGTTCGGGGCTTTTTTGACCAAGACAGACCAGTTTGACACGGATATATCGGTGGATGATATAAAGGAGACCCTTGTGGATCATGGCATCATCTACGGCATTGTCTCAGATGAAATGATACAGGGCTTTATTTCGTCCAGCGGGTTCAAGACCAAGGCTTTCAGGGTAGCCAGGGGAGTTCGCCCGGTAGAGGGCAGGGATGCCAGGATAGAATATTTTTTCAATACCGATCATCTAAAGGCCGGCGGAATTGACGAGGAGGGAAAAATCGATTTCAAGGACCGGGGTGAAATCCCCCTGGTTGAAACAGGAACCGTCCTTGCGGAAAAAATCCCGGCCGTTAATGCCAAAAGCGGAAAAAATATCTATGGCGAAGAGATCCTTGCCATTGCGGAGCAGGATGTCCCGTTGAAATTCGATAAAGGGGTCGAGCTGTCGGAAGACGGGCTCAAGCTGCTTGCGACCGTTACTGGATATCCCAAGTTCACCTTGTCCGAAGTGGTGCTCGTAAACGAGGAGTTCGAGGTCAAGGGTGATGTGGACTACGAGACAGGTCATGTATCCTACCCCGGCAATATCACGGTCAAAGGATGCGTTAAAAACGGTTTCAAGGTAAAGGGCAACGATATCAAGGCCAACGAGATAGACGGCGGTATTGTCCACGCCGAGGGCAATGTCACCATTGCCGGGGGCATAAACGAGGCGACCATCTACAGCAAGGGGGATGTCAAGGCCCGTTTCATACATAAATCAACCATCCTGAGCATGGGAAATATCCAGGTTGAAAAGGAAATCGTCGATTCCACCCTTGAAAGCCATGGGGCGTTCATGGCCAAAAACGGAAAAATCATTTCCGGCAGGGTGACGGCTAAGATGGGCATTTTTGCCAGGAACGTGGGAACAGAAACCGCCGCGGCCTGTTTTTTGAAGATTGGCCATGATCCTGTCATGGAAAAGGAGCTCAAGAAGAACCAGGCATCCAGGGATACCCTTCAAAAGGAGATTGACCAGCTCACGGAGAAACAGGTCGCACTGGATGCTGAGAATAAAAAAATACAGCTTAAAATCACTGAATATGCTCATATCCAGGACCGTTCACAGCTCAGGGAACGGGAGATAGCATCAGAACTTGCCGCTATTGAAAAGCCGGAAGAAAGAAGCGAAAAACAACAGGCCCATGAAACAGAAATCGAGGAATTAAAGGCCAGGGTACAGGAAGCGGAGAAAAGACTTGATGAAAGTTTTGACAGGAGTGAAGCCCTGGAGGCCGCCATCGGTCAGGTCAAAAGAAAAATCGAGAGTGAACAGGCCAAAATAGAACTGCTGGAAGTTGAAAGAAAAAACCTGGTGGAACTGATGAAGTCCAAACCCTCCTATCCCTGTGTGGACGTATCCAGTGTTATCATGCCCGGTACGGTCATTACCGGCAAGCATTCGGACAAAAAGGTACAGGAGCCCATAAGGAACGCGAAGGTCATGGAAGTGGCGCGTACCCTGGAGGATGGGACACAGACCGGGTCATACGAGATCAAGGTTATGAACAGGTGATGCCGGCATTTTTTTTCAGGTCATCTATCTTGCGGTCCTTTTCTTCCCAAAGCTTGTTCAGCCAGTCATAAAACCTGGCCTTGAATTCCGGGTCATTGAAATAATCCCCCACCAAAGCGGAGTTGATCGGCATCAGCTCAAAGTCGATCGTGATTTTTTTGACCTGCCCGGAAATATACTGCCAGAAGGTAGGCACCGGTCCATGGTAGACAATGGTCACATTGATGATTTTGTGCAGGCAGTCTCCCATGGCGCTGAGCACAAAGGCGATCCCGCCGGCCCTCGGGATGAGCAGGTTTCGGTAGGGTGAATTCTGTGCATCGCGCTTTTCAGGTGAAAAACGGGTCCCTTCGATAAAGTTCATTACAGAAACCGGCATGTCCTTGAATTTGCGACAGGCTTTTCTGGTTCGTTCGAGGTCTTTTCCTTTCAGGTGAGGTTTTTTTGCAACGACCGATTTCGAGTATCTTTTCATGAATGGAAAATCCAGGGCCCACCATGCAAGTCCCAGGAAAGGAACCCAGATCAATTCTTTTTTCAAAAAAAACTTGAGCATTGGGATCTGCTGGTTCAGGCAGCGCTGAAGCACCAGGATATCGACCCAGGACTGGTGGTTGGACAACACCAGGTACCACTCTTTTCGGTTGAGTTTTTCCAGGCCCCGGATATCCAGCTCGGTTTTTGAAAACAGCCGGGCATTCAATGAATTTACACTTATCCAGCAGGCTGCGATGAACACCAGTATACGGTCAATTACAATCCTTACGGGTTTTACCGGAAGCAGAAGTTTGAAAAGGGCCGCAATGAACAGAAGGATGCAGAAAAAAACAGTGTTCACCAGGTACATCAGAAATGAAAGGCTTCCCCTGACTGCGGTGGGTAAAAAGTAAAACATGCGGATCCTTATGTCTGGTTTTTTATATGGTTCTGGATGTATTTTTTGGTTGTTCTCCGGTCAAGCCCGGTTCTTCTCGCCACTTCCTCGTAAGTTTGAAACCGGTCATACAGCAGGGCGCAATACCTTGAAACAAGGGACGAAACACTGATGCTGCAGGACATAATCCCGTTGATAAGCTGTTTTTCCGGGCTTTGGCCAGGCCTTGCCCTGCCGGATTTTCCCCGGTAGCCTTTTCGCAGCATGATGCTTCTGACGCACTGTTCAAGTTCCCTGACGTTTCCTGGCCAGTGATAATCTTTTCCAAGGATTCTGTCAATGATGTCGGCTGTTTTTTTTACAAGCTCATGGTTGTCTTCACCCATCATTTTTTGAATGGTCACGGCCAGAAGATCTTCGAGTTCGGCCGGGCGTTCCTGTATGCGCCTTGCCAGCGGGGGGACCTCGATGATATCGGAGCACAGGCGGTAGTAGAAGTCGTCCCTGAAGATATTGCCTTCCATGATATCCTGTTTCGGGCGGTTGGTGGCGGCAATGACCCTCCCGTTGAAGCGGGCCGGCGTGTGTCCGCCCACCGGTGTGAACCGCCTGTCCTGGAGAATCCTGAGCAGCTTGATCTGAACATGTTCCGGAATTTCGCCTATTTCATCGAGCAGAATGGACCCGTAGGGACTGCAGCGGTCAAAAACTCCCTGGTAATCATCCACCGCACCTGTGAAGGCACCTTTTTTATGGCCGAAAAGCTCGGATTCAAGCAGGGTTTCAGGGTACTGTGAAAGATTCAGCGAGCTGAACGCCTTTGTGAAGCTCTGGGCAAAACAGTTCTGTTTTTCATCGAACGGGATGAACCCGCTCATGCCTATGGCCCTTGCAGCGGTACCTTTTCCGGTGCCTGTCTCCCCGAGAAGCAGCGTGGAGAAATCCTCCATTTTGTTCCACAGATATTTGTCGTACATTTCCATGTCATGGGTAAATACATTGTACCACAGATGTTCCTTGAGCTCCCGCATACAGCTGCTCTCGCCTGTCAATGTATTTGAAATGAAAAAAAAGGCCCGCCTGAGCTGGTAGGAAAGTGCAAGATAATGAAGTATGGCGGCCGGTTCGAAACCGCGCCTGTGGAGCAGCTGCATGGCCTCTGAGGCAAAGGGTACCTTGATGCTGGTATCCTGGGCCTCGATCTGATCCTCGATGAGCCGGTCAAAATCATCCCTGAATTTATGGAAAATATCAAAAAGAAATACAATGCGGATTAATTTGCAGTCTTCTCCCTCGTAGGCATGAATGGTGGCCCGGCCCTGGGCCTCGAGTTGCCGTATGCGACGGTCGATTTCACGAATGCATTGGTTGATGCTTTCTCTTCTCGGTACGGACGGGAACAGGCCGGCGATCTTGAGGTCCAGTTTTTCTCTCAGGCTGCTGAACGGATTGGCAAAAGCGGCATTGTAAACGGTTTTGTAAAAAAGTCTTTCACTTGAATCCAGGCGTACTGTTTTCAATCTTCCTCCTGATTATTAAGAGGGGTCAGGCTTGCATTATTGCGTTTTTGACGTTTGACAAGAAACAATTTTTGATAAAAACACAATAACACAAGCCTGACCCCGTTCACGAAAGTTGAGATATATACAATATTTGTATGGGGTAAGTGTATCATACAGGGCTGAATTGTACAAAATATTTTTAGATACTTTGTTTTTATGGATTATTGCCTGCAATTGGCATTTTATGTATGAGCTGTATTCATTTTTTGCATTCAAAATTTGAAAATGGAAATTTTGATATTGAACACAGACTTTATTTAACCCTGATTTCAGGGTGTTGCCCTGCCAGGGATTCTGGCATGAATATTGTAATGAAATGGGGAGCACAACCCGGAAAAAGTCCGGGATGACCCTTAATTAATATGGAGACGGTACATGATAACACGGATACTGACCTCGAGACTGCCATTGATGATTTACAATCCGGTAAAGATATTTGATACAGCCTATTTTGAAAGCATTGCCGATGCAGGTGCCCTGCCGGTATTTGATACTGAATTTTTAAGTGATGACGATATAGTTGAAAAAGCCGGGCAGTTGTCCCGGCATCCTTTTTTGTTCGGGATACGGCTGGACAGGCCTGATCCTGAATTGATAAACCGGATTAAAAACAGCCAGTTTGCCAATCTTGACGCTTTGATCGTGCCTTTCGGTTCTCAGGACAAGCCGTTCGACTCCGGCGGGTTCAATGATACCAGGATTGTCCTGGAAATCAGGGAGGTGGACCTTTCGGACCAGGTTTGCCAGATCGATCCCCATGCCCTGGTTCTCAGGGGAAATGAAGCCGGCGGGTGGGTATCGGGCTACTCCTCCTTTATTCTCATGCAATGGTACTTGAAGCATACCCGGTACCCGGTATTCATTCACGGTGGGGTCGGGCGCTACACTGCCGCCGGCCTGTTTGCCGCGGGAGTGTCCGGCCTGGTACTGGATTCACAGGTTCTTTTGACAAACGAGGCGCCTGTTTCCCCGCGTTTTAAAAAACTTATGGAGACAGTGGAAGAGGGCGATTCGACCGAGATCTCCTTTAACGGTTCAACCATCTACCGGGTGTTTGCAAAGCTGGGTACAAAGGTCGTAAAGGATCTCAAACAGCAGGCGGTACTGCTGCTCGATGATCCTCAAGGGAGCCGGAAACTCTACCGGATGATAAGCGAAAAGATAACCGCCTGTAACCGTGAAGATGTCGAATACGTTCAATCACTGTTTTATCTTGGCCAGGACGGGCTGTTTGCAAAGGATTTTGTAAAAAAGACCGGCAGCCTTTCCCGGGTGGTTTCAGATCTGTTCACTGATACAGGCGTTTTTTTGGATACAGTGGACCGGTATGATCCGGTTGCCGAAGGATCGGCTTTTGCAAAAGACCAGGGAACCAGGTATCCTTTGATCCAGGGACCCATGGCCAATATCAGCGACAAGGCGGCATTTGCCGCAAAAGTCCTGGATGAAGGTGCACTGCCGTTTTTTGCCGTGGGAAGTCTGCCTGCTCCCCTTGCCGATGACATGCTGGCCGCCGGAACCCGTGAAGTGGATCTCTGCGGGGCCGGGCTGGTCGGGATTGAAGCTTTCAACCCCTTTGTCCGGCAGCATATGGATATGGTGAAAAAGTACAAGGTGCCCTATGCACTGTTCGCAGGCGGGGTGCCGTCCCAGGTAGCAGAACTCGAAGCCGCCGGGATCAAGACTTACCTTCACACCCCGTCCGTACCCATGATGCACAATGCTTTGGAAAGCGGGTGCAAAAGGTTTATTTTCGAGGGCGGGGAAGCGGGCGGTCACGTGGGTTCACTTTCCAGCCTCGTATTATGGGAGGCGGCTGTTTCAAAACTCATGGATACGCGAACCGACCTGTCAGATCTTTACCTGGTGTTTGCCGGCGGCATATCCACCTGTTATGCTTCCTTTTTCATGTCGGGCATGACGTCGATCCTGGCCCAAAAAGGAGCCAGGATAGGGCTGCAGGTCGGTACGGCCTACCTGTTTTCAAAGGAAATCGTCGATACCAGCAGCCTTACGTCCCAGTACCAGGAGATCATAATAGAAAAAAACAAAACCGTAGTGGTGGGAAAAACCGTTGGCCTGGCCTCACGCACGGCTCCTACGCAATTTGCCCGGATGATGCTCAAAACCGAGCAGGACATGATAAAGAAAAAACTCAAACTCGAAGAACGCAAGAGGGCCTTTGAAAAGAAAAATATCGGTTCCCTTCTTATCGGTGCCAAGGGATTTCTCCCGGATTTCGACAACCCGGGGCCGGAACACTACAGGTATTTCAACGATGTCGACCACCGCGAGAAGGGAAATTTTCTGGTGGGGGACTCTCTGGCTTTTTTCACTGATGTAGTGACTGTACAAGATATTCATACCCGATATTTTAAAGGGAAAAGAACCCTTGTTAGAAATTTGAACCAGCTCGAGGTTATAACTTCCCCCCAGAACCAGGTAAATGATGAGATCGCCGTGATCGGAATGGGATGCACCCTCCCGGATGCCGGCAATCCGGAAGAATTGTGGGAAAACATCCTGAACAGGAAATATTCCATACGCCCGATGCCCCAAAAGCGCTTCAACCGGTCATTGTATTACGATCCCGACCGCACGGCAGAGGATAAATCCTATACAGACCTGGCAGGTTTTGTCGAGGACTATGAATTTGATGCCCAAAGATTCGGATACATGGACGGCAAGGACAAACGGCTTTCCCGCAGCCAGCAGATGGTGCTGGAAACCGCATACAAAGCGGTTGCAGATGCAGGATACCTGGGTGATGACGACAGGCTGACCTGTGATGATCCGGGAAGGACGGCAGTGATCATTGCCACCTGCCTGGGAAATGAACTGGGAAACGAGCTGCAGCTCAAATATTATTTTCCGGAGCTTGTGTCCATGATGGAAACCATACCGGAATACCAGGCCCTGACAGATGATGAAAAAGCGGCCCTGAAAGCATCGCTGCAGAGCGGTCTTGAAGAGAACAATCCGGGGTATGACCCGGTGCACGGTATCCTGCTCAATATCGAAGCTTCCAGGATCGCCAGACACCTTGGCATACGGGGCACAAACTACATTGTCGACGCGGCCTGCGCCTCTTCCTTCACCGCCCTGGATGCGGCGGCCGGTGAACTTTTGTCCGGTGAATACGACCAGGTGATTGTCGGCGGGGTCAATACCCACCTGGCTCCGGAATCTTTTATAGGTTTCGCCAAAATGGGCACCCTGTCAGCCAAAGGATCTTTTCCCTTTGATGAGAGGGCCGACGGCTTCATCCTGGGGGAAGGAGCCGTCATTTTCATGCTCAAGCGCATGAAGGATGCCATCAGGGACAAGGATCGCATTCTCGGGGTGATCAACAGTATAGGATCCAGTTCCGACGGCAGGGGAAAGGCCATAGCCGCACCCAATCCCGCCGGTCAGAAAATTTGTGTCAAAAGATGTTTCGAAAACCTGAAAAAACCAGTTTCACCTTCCGATATCGGTTTCATAGAAGCCCACGGCACCTCCACTACCATAGGAGACAAGGCAGAGCTCGAGACCCTGGTGCAGACATATAACGGCAGCAGGGCAGGGATCAGTTCCATTAAATCCCAGATCGGCCACCTTCTCGGGTGTGCCGGCTCAGCCGGCCTGATCAAGGCTGTACTGGCTGTCAACAAGGGTGTCCTGCCGCCCAACGGCGGCTTTGAAGCATTGTCAGGAAACCATGACATGACAGGGTCCGGTCTTTATATAATCAAGGACCCTGCACCCTGGGAATCACCTGCCGGCATTTCCCGCAAGGCCGGGATTTCATCCTACGGGTTCGGCGGTATAAATTACCACATGATCCTGGAACAGATGACAGAATCCTATGAGCCGGTGCCCAGGAAAATTTTTTCAGATACAGGTTATGATTTCAATGATGACCGTATCGTGATCGCGGGGCTTGGCGTTTTTCTGCCCGGAGCTGACAATTGTGACCGCTTCTGGGAAAAACTGCAGTCCGGTGAAAAACAGCTGTCATCTATCCCCAAAGAACATTTTGACAATGATGCCTATGCGGCCATGGATCCTAAATCCTTTTATTACCTGCCAAAGGTCAAGGCAGGTGTGGTAAAGGATTATAAATTTGACAACCTTAAATACAGGATGCCCCCTAAAATGGTGCGCTCCATTGAAAGGGGACAGCTTTTCGGCCTCGAGGCCGCCGGCGAGGCTATCCAAAGCTCAGGGCTCGATGCCCTCCTGGAGAGCGGCAACAGGATTGGGGTCATCCTGGGCACCATTGCAGGAGAGAGACAAAGCAAAAACATCGTCCGGGTTCGAAAACACCACGTGGCCGGCATGCTCCGGCAATGTCACGATATTGAACCTGAAAAAGCCGATGCCGTGGCAGGTGCGCTGGTTGACATCATCAGGGAACGTATCCCGGAAAACAATGAAGACACAACCCCCGGGCTGTTATCCAACCTGATATCGGGCCGCATTGCCAATTATTTCGGCCTCAACGGCGCCAATTACGTAATTGACGCCTCCTGTGCCTCGGCAACCATAGCCATCAGGAACGCGGCCAGGAATCTCAAGTTCAAGGACCTTGATTTTGTCCTGGCCGGCGGGGTGGATACCAACCTGTATCCTGCGGTACTCATGGCGTTCAAGCGCCTGGGCCTGCTCTCCCCCACCGAGTGTCATTTTTTTGATTCACGGGCAAACGGTTATGTCATGGGCGAGGGGGCGGCCATCCACGTGATGACCACCCATGCCAACGCGAAAAAAGCGGGTATGACCATCCTGGCCGAGCTGAACGGGTGTCATATTGAATCCAGTGTACCGGATCACCTGCTGGCACCGTCCGAGCAGACCTTTGTGTCCACCATCGATCATTGCTACGAGCAGACAGGCCTGCGCAAAAAGGATATAGATTACCTCGATCTTTTCGCTTTTTCCAATGTTTTCGGTGATATGGTCGAAAAACAGGTGATAGAGGCCTGCTTTGACCATCCATTGTACTGCGGAAATATCAAGCCCCAGTTCGGCTATTTCAAGGCTGCCAATCCGGCCGTGGCACTGGCAAAGCTGGCATTGATGAATTCAAAAGGCCGGATTCTTCCAACCTTCAACTATTCGGCAGATCATACAACCATGGACGATAAGAGCATTTTGAAAAGCACACAGACCCAGATCAATAAGCCGCTGGACCAGCCGCTGCGTTTTGCCGCCAATGTCAACGGGATCGGCGGAAACCACGGGCATCTGGTACTCAGTACCCTGCCGGTGTCCCTTAAACAGGAGGCTGTCGACACAAAGACTGCGGTAACGGCGGATGATACGGTCGATATTGTCCCAGCCCTGAGAGATTATTCCTATTCGGCGGACAACAGCGGCCAGAAGCTGCGCATCGTGGCCCTGCTTTCAGGCCAGGGAGCCCAGCACGGCGGCATGATGAAAGGGCTGTACCAGAGCGATACCCAAATCCGGCGCGTGATGGACCGCGGTGATGCCATTTTCAAAGAACAGCGCGGCTACTCACTGCTCGACATGATGTTCGGCAATGACAGCAGGCTTGATTCCACCCAGAATACTCAACCGGCCATATTCCTGTCATCCGCTGCCATCTGCAGCCGGCTCTGCCGGGAAGGGTTCAGGCCGGATTATTATATCGGTCACAGCGTGGGAGAATATACCGCCCTGTTCTGCAGCGGCATGCTCGGATTTGATGATGCCATGAAGCTGGTCATCAAGCGTTCGGACCTTATGTACGAGGCGACGTTGAATGAACCGGGCCGGATCATGGTGGTGTTTAAAAACGAAAAAGAGACCGAAGCCCTGATAAGAAAGTCATATGTATCCGATATCTATGTAACCAACAAGAACAGTGAAAAACAGACGGCGGTATCCGGAAAAGCCGACGCTATCGAAACGTTCTGTGAATTTTTGACCCAGCAGGACGTGTTCCATAAAAAACTCAACCTCACCGGCGCTTTTCATACGCCCCTGCTGGCACAGGCAGCTGAAAAACTCAGGGCCTTTCTGGATACTCTCCGGTTCAACGACACGAGGTTCGATAAAATTATTTCCAATACACAGGCAAGGCCGTATCCTGAAGATCCTTCGGAGGTCAAGGACCTGCTTGCCCGCCAGATTGTTTCACCGGTCGAATTCATCCGGTCCGTGGAATATGTTTATGTATCGGGCCGGACCCATTTCATAGAGATAGGTCCGTCACGTCTGCTTGTGAACCTGCTCAAAAACATCAATATCGGTGATTTCGGTACAGCCGTATCAGTGGATCCCGGCAAAGGGGAAGTGATCTCCTTCAATGCGTGCAGGCAGTACCTGATGTCGCTCAATGCCCTGTTTTCACAGGAACCGGGCCCGGCACCCGGGCTAAAGCAGGTCTCTTCTTTGTCATCAGGGCCGCCTGAAACAGGGCAGGACCCTGTAACCTCGATTGACGTAGGGGATGATTTCGAGGCATTCAAGGAAAAAAACCAGGCGCTGATGGATAAGATTCTGTACAAAGAGTACCTGAGACAGAAGCGCGAGGCAGCCATCGAAGCTGTGGAACGTTATGACTTCAACACAGGAAAGATTCTTATTTCAGGGGTCTCGGTCGGCCTGCCCGGAAAGGGAAGGCGGGTTTTTGCAAAGGATAATTTCCACGCCATACTGAACGGGGAAAATTTTATAGAGCCTTTGACCGTTGAAGACCAGATGCGCATTACCGATAAAAATATCACCAAGCTTTACAAGCAGCCTGATGGAAACGCAAGATTCATACAGATTACAAGGCTCGAGGATGTCATCCACCTGGCCGGACAGCTTGGCTATTTCAATCTGACCGATGAATACGGCATCAAGGAACAGTATGACGTCAGCATGGCATTGGGGATTGCCGCCGGAATCGAGGCGCTCAAGGATGCAAATATACCGCTTGTCATGCAGTATAAAAAGGTAAGGGACGGCAGGGGGGTGATTCCCGACGGCTTTGCCCTGCCCGAGGAGATGCAGGAAGAGACCGGTGTGATCATAACATCCTTGTGGCCCAACGGCGAAACCCTGATTTCGGAACTGGAAAAATATTTTTATGAAAAACTTTTTTTAAAACCCTATGAGGCCTTTGAAAATATATATTATTATCTTATGGAAAAGGTCAAGGATGTCGAGATCAAGGATCAGCTGACCGAATGGTTTTTCAAGGTCAAGTCCGGCAAAAGAAGCGATATTGAATCCTATAAATTCCAGCGGGATTTTTTGAGCAATGCGTGTCCCCTGGGATCTGCGCACCTTGCACAGATCATAAAGGCCAAGGGTCCGAATACACTGGTAAGTTCGGCATGTGCTTCCACCACCCTTGCCATTGGAATCGCCGAGGACTGGATCAGGGTGGGAAGGTGCAAAAGAGTCCTGGTGGTAGGAGGAGAAAACGCCACGTCACCGATGCAGAACCAGTGGGTCGGGTCAGGTTTTCTGGCACTGGGTGCTGCCACTGTTAAAAAGCGGGTTTCAGAAGCTGCCAAGCCTTTTGACGAGGACCGCAACGGGACCATCCTGGGATCGGGTGCAGTAGGCCTGGTCATTGAAGACGAGGCCTGTGTCAGGGCCCGCGGGATGAAGGGACAATGTGAAATCCTGGGAACTCATATAGCCAATTCGGCCTATCACACATATAATATTGACGTTCCGCACATGTCCAGGGAAATGAAAAAATTCATTGACAAGGTTGAAAAACAAAACTCCATTGTAAAAGAAGAATATGCAGACAAGCTGCTTTTCATGTCCCATGAAACATACACCCCGGCAAGGGGCGGGAGCGCCGATGCCGAGGTGACGGCCCTTGAAGCGGCTTTCAGTGATTATCTGAACCGGATCTGCATTTCAAACACCAAGGGGTTTACCGGACACACCCTCGGGGCGGCTATTGAAGACGTGGTCCTGGTAAAGGCTTTGCAATACCGCAAAGCCCCGCCCATTGCCAACTTGAAAAAAATACCCGCCCATTTTTCCAAGCTCAGTTTTTCCGGGCAGGAAAAAATCGACGCGGAATACGGGTTTCACCTGGCTGCCGGATTCGGTTCCCATTTCGCTTTTCTGTTCGTAAAGCGGATCCAGGAAAACACGGTGGAAAACAATGCCGCCTACAACGCCTGGCTGCAGCATGTAACAGGTTCCGCCAGGCCGGAACTGAAAATTATTGACAACACCCTTTGTGCTGTGGCTGATCCAATGGATTCAAAAAAGGCTGCTGCGCCACCGGTACCCGCATCACCGATGCCGGCGGCACCGGCAGTTCCTGAAGAAAAACCGGCAATGATGCCGGCTCCTGCGGCGGCAGAGACAAAAACAGTTGCACCCGCGGCTGCCGAAGCTTCGATGGATGCAGGTCAGGACAAAGGGGTGCCGGTTGACGTCATCAAGGATATTATTGCCGTCCAGACCGGTTACACTGTCGATATGCTGGATGAAGACCTCGATCTTGAAGCCGACCTTGGTATCGACACCGTCAAGCAGGTGGAGATATTCGGTAAAATCGCCTCCCATTTCGGGTTTTCGGTTCCAGATGACTTGAAGCTGAGGGATTTGAACACAATTGAGCGGTTGTCCACATATATTGCGGACAGGATACAGGTGGCTGAAAAACTTGTGACCGGGCCCTTAGTGCCACCGGAGCCGGCAATTGCTCCCGCCCCGGAGCCGGCAGCCACCGTTTTGCCTGAAGCATCTTCAAAAGAGTCGGTTGTAAAAGGGGTCAGGGAAGTCATTGCCGAGCAGACCGGTTACACGGTTGACATGCTGGATGAAGACCTCGATCTTGAAGCTGACCTTGGTATCGACACTGTCAAGCAGGTGGAAATATTCGGCAAGATATCCTCTTCTTTCGGGTTTTCGGTTCCCGATGATCTCAAACTCAGGGAATTGAACACCATCGCCCGGCTCACGGACTATATCATGAACAGGATCAGCACTGCATCCGCTCCGGCAGCTCCACAGCCGTCTGCAGCCACGCCGTCGGCAGCCGCACTGGCAGATGACTTGCCGGCAGATGGCAAAGATGCCGTCCGGCAGGAATCTTCTGGCCTCGAGCCCGGGGATGATGGACTTCCTGATCCTGACGCACCTGTCAAGCGCCTGGTTGTCCGGACGAAAACATTGGATATGCCGGCAGTTGAACAGCACGATCTTTCCGGGCGCACCGTCCTGGTCACTTTAGACAGCCATGGCTTTTCAGACAGGATCATCGATATCATAAAAGCCGGCAACGGCAAAGTGATCACTCTTGGCGGCGCTGATGCCGACGTTACAATGGATCTTACGGATATCAGCCTGCTCGAAGACCAGGTCGCGGCATTGGGACGGCAGCATCCCGAGGTGAACTGCCTTATTCATCTTGCTCCCCTTGATCATTACTTTGGATCGCAGGATTCTCAACTGTTTGACCATGCCCTGAACGCCTCATTGAAATCACTGTTTATCATGATCAAAGGTCTTTACGATCAGCTGGACGGGCCGGACAGTTTTATCGGTACCCTGTCTTTCGACTCGGTCGTATTTCCATACATGGAGGACTGCAACCCGGTCTATCCCCTGTTTGCAGGTATGGCAGGCCTTTTGAAAACCGTAAACAAGGAGCTTGCCCGCACCCGTGTCAAGATAGTGGATTTTTCATATAAACAGCCCAAAAGCAGTATCAAGCGGATTGCCCGGGTGTTCATGGATGAACTGCTCGGGGATGATCCTTTGTGCGAGGTTGGATACAGGTCAAAAAAACGCTATGGACTCAAAATGTTTCCCCAGCCTGCAGATTCATCCGGGCAGGTGGTCAAACCCGGTGACACTCTGCTTGTGACCGGCGGATTCGGGGGCATAACGCATGAAATCGTGAAACAGGTGGTAAAAGACTGCCAGGCCAACCTGGTGCTGCTGGATATCAACGATATAGACGGCATGGACCAACGATACCTGGACAAGTCGGCAGGTCAGCCTGAATTGATGGCGCTGCTCAAGCAGGATATGCCCGGGGTCAAGCCTGTGGAAATCAAGCAGGCCCTGGACCGGGTTATGCGGGCCAGGCAGGCCGTGGATCACATGGACAGCCTCAAAGCCATGGGGGTGCAGGTTGACTATCACTGCGTGGATGTGACCGATCAAGGAGCGGTTCAAGAGGTCGTGGACCGGTACGACCGGATTGACGGAATCCTGCACGCCGCCGGTATGGAAATGAGCCAGTTCATTCCCAAAAAAGAGCTGGCATCCTTTGAAAAGGTTGTCGATGTGAAGGTGAAAGGAATGGTCAACCTGCTCGTAGCCCTTGAAAACATGGATTACCGGTATTTTATCACTTTTTCTTCAGTTACGGCCCGTTTTGGGAATGAAGGCCAGGTGGATTATACAGCGGCCAATGATTTTCTGGGAAAGGCCCTGTTCCGCGAAAAACAGCTCCATCCTGACCGTATATACAAGGTATATGCCTGGACTGCCTGGAGCGGTGCCGGAATGGCAACCAACCCAACGGTCAAAAAGGTACTCGAAGACAGAGGCCTGCAGTTTCTGCCCATGGACCTTGGTATACGGTTTTTCATGGCCGACCTCAAGGATGAAACCGAATCTGAAATGGTTTTTTCAGGGATCGATTATTCATTTGACAAGGATGGACTGCTGGGAAAACCTTTGCAGCAGTCTTTCCCGTTTTTGAACAGCATTGTCCGGCAGACCGGCGGCCATGTCCTGTACAAACGGGTCCTGGATATCGCCCATGACCGGTTCCTGCTGGATCACGCCATGGAAGACACCCCTGTTTTCCTGGGGGCCACCGGTATTGAAACCATGGCAGAAGCCGCAATGAGTCTGGCAGGGGATGAAAAAAGGCTTGTCGAGGTCAGTGATTTTTCAATTCCTTACGGCATCAAACTGCTCAAGAAACGGCCAAAGGAAATTCTGGTCTCGGCTTCCAAAAGCGACGGTCGGTATCACTGTGAAATCACTTCCATATTCAAAAATGCAGCAGGCGTGGTCATGGGAGAACCCAAACTGCATTACCAGGGGGTATATACATTTTCAGACAAGCCGCTGCCGGTGGAAAAACGACAGGTTCCATCCTTCAGCCCGCTGCCGGACAGTGAGAAGCTGGTCGAGCTGATCTACCACCCCCAGAGGTTGTTCATGGACGGCGTGTTCAGGACTATCAGAAGAATTTTGTCCTTTGACGGGAAAACCCTGGTCACGCAGATCTGTGATAGGAGCGAAGAACCTTTTTTTACTGCAGACCCCCATCCTCAATTTATAACCAATGTCAATCTTCTGGATGGTATGTTTCAAACCGGCGGGGTTTATCAATTTCTGACCGACAGCACGGTGGTGCTGCCGTTGAGCATAAAGCAGATGACTTTGTATGAAAAAGGGGAAAAACACTTCGATTACCTTTGCATTACGACCCGGACAGCATCTGACGATGATACCGATACTTTTCAGATAGATCTTGTAAAACCGGACGGCCGGTATCTTGTCAGCCTTGAAGATTTTAAGATGGTGAAACTCAACCGGCTGTCAAACGAGCACCGGATCAGCCATTACTTCAAGGCACCAAATGGTGTTGAAGTGTAGGCTTTTATCTCAACCATCGAAGGTGGCTGGGTTGATTCTGATGATTTATGGCAGTGTCCGGGAGGGAGGTTCCCTGAAAAGCCATTCATCCCAGTATGCGGCTTTCTGCGCTATCCGGAAGATTTCTCTTCCAAGTGAATGGGGCAGAACGCTGTATCGGCTTCCCGGTATTAAAGGGGGCCTTTGAGCATAGTCATCAATGAATTCGTTTACAGAACCGTACCCGTGAATCCGCAGAACATGCTCGAGGTCTGAATATGTCCGGTGTCCTGCATCATTGAGATACAGGATGCTGGACAGGCCTCCTCCGATATCCAGGGTCGGTCCGCCGTTATCATAGATACCGAATTTCTTGATTTCCAGCCGGCTGCCCATGCGCTGGCTGTTGATGGCGAAGACAAGACGGTGGTCGCTGGTATCGTCTTTTTGATAAAACGCATTTTCCGGAAAAATGACCCGGTTTCTGTCGACAGGTGTCAGTGTCCTGCATCCTGACACGGCAGCTGCAGTGATTATAAGGATTAAGACTGTCAGCCTGGTTGTTTTTATCATGTTTTTCATGATTCCTCCCGGTCTGTCATTTTTTTAAAAACTGCCCTGTACGATAAACAATAAGAAGTCCGGAAAAAAAGTCAATTTTGTCCTGCAAAACCTGTTGATTTAATCTTTGATTCTATGCTACGTAAGTTTTAATCAGAAAAAACAGGTATCGTTTGTCAAACATTGTTTATGGTGCTGATGCCGTTGTGCACAAAGGATTGTTTCAATTCCTGCATGACCGGGCATGGCCATGAAAAGGAGGGGAGATGAACCGGCTTATCGTAACGGACAGCACTTCCGACCTGGCAGCCCACATGGTAAAAAATCTCAAGGTCAAGGTCATTCCGGTGAATATTATCCTGGACCAGGTGACATATAAAGACAGGGTCCAGATAAAAATAGGCGATTTTTACAAAAATTTCGACCGGTTCAAAACCATGCGGACAGGGCCGGTTACCCTCGAGGAATTTGAAGCGGTTTACAGAAAACTTACCTCCCGGTATGACCAGATACTGTTTATCCATTGTTCCAGGCATTTGAGCAAAACCTATGAACACGGTGTCAAGGTTCACAAAAAACTCGGGCAATCCTATGCCGGAAATGTCCATGTCATAGATTCAAGGCACTGCGGCATGGGACTCGGTCTGATCGTGATCGAGGCGGCAAAGGCCATGGCTGAAGGGCAGCCGCTCGAAGATGTCATCGACCTTGTCGAACAACTGTCGCAAAAAATAACCACCTACATGACAGTGCCCACATTGACCTATCTTCGGGCCAACCAGAAAATCAGCGGGATGAAGTCCTTTCTGGCCAACATGCTCAATATAAAACCGGTTCTCGGGTTTGAAGACGGCCGAATTGTGGTGAAGACCAAATTGTCCGGCAAGGGAGGAGACAACCTGCTCTTGGAGATGATGGATTACATTAAAAAGGACATTGGGGACAAGCCCGTGACAATAGCTTTGGCCCATGCCAGGGACACCCGGTATGTCGAGGATTTGAAGGCTGTCTTTAAAAACCGGTTTGACTGCAGGCAGATCTATACAGCCTATTTTGGCCCGTCAGTGGGGATAAGCACCGGTCCGGAAACAATGGGGGTCTCCTTTTTCTGTCATGAGTGATCCTTGAGCGGTCGCTACATCAGCGCTGTACTGAAATACCTTTCGGCCCTGTCAGGAAGTATCGTTACAATATTTTTGCCGGTCATGATCCTGCCGAGTTTCTGAGCGGCCCAGACATTGGCGCCGGATGAGATTCCGACCAGAAGACCGTGGTTCCTGCTCAGTTTCCGTGTGGTTTCTATTGCATCATTGTCCGTGACCTCTATTACATCATCCACCAGGCTGGTATCAAGTATTTCGGGAACAAAGCCGTCGCCGATGCCCTGGATCTGGTGCAGGCCGGGCTCGTGACCCAGCAGTGCGGCTACATCCCTCGGCTCGACCGCAATGATCTTGGCCCCTGGAGCGTGTTCCTTGAGAAACTGCCCGATTCCCTGCAGTGTGCCGCCGCTGCCGACACCTGCCACAAATGCGTCAATTTTTCCATCGGTCTGGCGCCACAGCTCCCGGGCGGTCTCTTCATAATGAATCCTGGGGTTGTCCGGATTTTCAAACTGCTGGGGGACGAACACATTGGGGTCCTGTTCCTTCAGTGACATCACTTTCCGGACAGCTCCCGGAAGGCTTTGGTCGGCCGGGGTTAAAATCAGCTCGGCCCCCAGACAGGTAATGAGTTTTTTTCTTTCCTCGCTCATGTTTTCCGGCATGACGATCTTGACCTTGTAGCCCTTGAGCCTCCCGATAAGGGCGATACCGATTCCTGTATTGCCGGAGGTAGGTTCTGCTATTATGGAATTTTTTGTAAGCCTGCCGTCACGTTCAGCGCCTTCTATCATTGCCAGGGCCACCCGGTCCTTGATGCTGCCTCCCGGGTTCAGGAATTCAGCCTTGGCAAAAATATTGTCGTCCTTTAAATGAATCAGGGGAGTGTTCCCGATAAGACTGATAATGTTGTCCGTCAGCATGATAATGTGCCCTGTCATTGCAAATTGAGTTAAAAATTTAGATTGTTATCTTTTACCTGCATCTTTTTGTCAAGCCCCTGAATTTTTTTTGAACCTTTTTCAACCCTTTGGTCACTGTGAAATAAAAAGAAGTTAAGGGTTGTGAATGGCTATTTTTTACAATGAAAAAAAGGAGTAATGATCATGAAACGTACAATTAAAAAAGCAGCATTATTGATGTTTGTCGCAGTTTTCGGATTTACCGGTTTCGTTTTTGCCGATACCCCTGCAGGAAATATTCAGGGTCCTGAGATTACCAAACCCACATTGAGAGTCGATCCGAACCAGTTGAGGCTGGCAACCGATCTGGGTGTGGAACATATTTTCAGCAACAGCTGCCTTTGTACCGAAGACCTTGCCAGCGTGGGCGCTTTTTTGATGAACGACATGTGGGTTTCCGTTACTAACAGAGCTTGTACGAGCGGCGCCCAGGTCAGTGTGTCTGGCAAGCTGAAAATTGCCTATTTCGACATGGTGCAGGGCAGAATGCTTAACAGGCTGGTTAACTTTTCCGTAAACAAGAACGGGCGGACAAAAGTAAAAGCTGTAAGCGGCTATGTGCTGGTGAAAAAATCCACAGGGATCAAGGCTGAGATCCATGAAATCAACCCTTCCGGTTCAAGGCCGGTTACCGACTGCAACAGCAGCAACGACAGCTTGACTGTACACAGATGTATGCCGGACCTGGTTTACTAGGCCGCTTTTTTCAGCAAATGCAAGACCACTCCTGCCCCGGGGGGAAAGATTGTCTTCCCGGGGCATTTTTGTTTAAATAGCGGCTGCAAAGAGTTCAAGGATATGGTTCAGCCTGGCCCGGCCCTCTATGGTCAGAGCCAGTGAATTTTTTGTCATGCGGCACCACTGGCGCTCCTGCAGGAGACAGACAATATGCCGGAACTGATGCTCGAACCGCTGCAGGCTGATGCTGTCAAAGGCCGGGATATCGATCCCTTCGCTGGTCCTGAGTCCCAGCATGATTATTTCCAGAAGAACCTGTCCGGTTGACAGGATTTCCTGTTCGGCAACCGGCAGCCTGCCTGAACCGATGTCCCGGATATAGCGTTCGGCATCCAGGTGGTTCCATGACCGCCTGCAGCCGTCAAAAGAATGGGCGCCGGCCCCGAATCCCAGATAGGGCCTGCGCTGCCAGCAGGACTTGTTGTGCAGTGAATGACGGGTCCTGTCAATGGCAAAGTTCGATATTTCATAGTGATCGTATCCGTTTTGTGATAAAAAGGCAGATGTGGTAACAAATTTTTCACTGCGGGCATCAGGGCCAGGAAAAGCATGGTTTCGCGCCTGTTTCTCGATAAAAAACGGTGTGCCTTTTTCCACTGTCAGCATGTAACACGAAAGGTGGGCGGGATTGAGATCGACAGCCCTTGTCATCTCGTACTGCCAGTCCTCAAGGGTTTCATTGGGGACTGCATAGATCAGGTCGATACCGATATTTTCAAACCCTGAGGCAACTGCCTGCTCATAGCAGGAAACCGCCTGTCCGGCCGTGTGGATACGGGTCAGTCGGGCCAGTTTCCAGTCCAGAAAAGACTGGACACCGATGCTCAGCCGGTTGATCCCGGCCTGTTTCAACCCTGTCAGGCCGGATTTGTCAATGGTGCCGGGATTGACCTCCAGGGTTATTTCAGTGTCTGGTGACAGGCAAAAATTTTTTTCAACGGAAGCCAGCAGCCGTTCCACTTCACCGGTATCAAGAAGTGAGGGGGTGCCGCCGCCGAAATAAATGGACTCGACAGGGGCAGAAGGTAATGACCTGAGCTCGATCTCAGATACCAGAGCGTTTATGTAACCGGATTTGAGGCCCAGGTTTTCAGTTGAATAAAAATCACAATACCCGCATTTTCTCATGCAGAAAGGAATGTGGATATACAGGTTTGACGCGTCAGACAAACCGCTTCATCAATTCATCTATGACCATGTCCACGTTGTCCGGGGTAACGCCGTACATCTGGCAGGTCTGTTGGACTTTTTCAAGATGGGGGCTGGTTTCAAGGTCTTTGGGGTCCTTGAAAAAGCCCATCCGCCGGCCCACCTGGTAAAGGACCTGGTCCTCAGGGGCAAGGTTGAAGAAAGTGTCAATGACGTCCAGCATGGATTCTTTATCTTCCGGCAGTTTTCCTTCAACGGTTTCAAAAAGATTCAGTATATGGTCGCTCTTGATCACAGAGGTGATACCGTCCAGGTTTTCAAGCAAAAGCTTTAGTTCTCTTGCCATCATGATATCGGTGCACTTTTCAAAACGCCCTTCCTTGAAATCGTTGACCAGGGGTGTTTTGCCGGACATGGCCAGTGTCCTGATCCTTATAAAATCAGGGTTTATGGCGTTGAGGGCTTCAGCTGTTTCCAGGGCGTGCTCGATGGAAAGTTCTATACCGCCAAGGCCCGGCATGACATACTCAGACAGTTCCATGCCCGCTTTTTTTACCTTTTTCCCGGCCTTGATATGCATGGCTTTGGTGGCGCCTTTTTTCACCATCTTCAAAACTCGGTCCGACCCGGATTCCATCCCGATATGGATCCGGTTCAGCCCTGCACCGGCAATGCGCAGCATGTCTTCATCCTTGATGCGGGCCATGGTGTGGGAGCGGGCATAGGAGGTGATCCGGGTCGCCATGGGAAAGCATTGCCTGATGTGGTTCAAGATCTTCACCAGGTCGTCCGGCTTCATCAAAAGGGAGTTGGCATCCTGTAGAAAAATGGATTCCATGCCTGATGCATACCAGTGCATGGCGGCATTGAAAGCCATGCGATCCCTGACTTCAAAGCTGTTGAAAATATCGTTGATGACTTCCTGGGACAAGGTCTGTCCGGCATCAGCCTGCCGGGCGATTTTACGCACGTACATCTGCAAAAGGTCAATGTCCTTGATAACATGGTCAACCGGCCTTAAGGAAAACTGACGGTTTTTATAGACCGGGCAGAAGGTGCAGTGGTTCCATGGGCAGTTCCTGGTCAACCGTATCAGCAGGCTCGAGGCTTCGCTCGGGGGTCTGATGGGGCCCTGCTCAAATCCTTTGTATTCTTCATCTCTCTTTTTTTTATCTTTTTCCGGCATGGGTATTTTCCCTTGTAAATAACTCAACTTTCGGGCTTCAACGATCATGCCCGGGGTCAGGCTTGTTTTATTGTGTTTTTATCAAAAATTGTTTCTTGTAAAGGGTCAAAAATGCAATAATGCAAGCCTGACCCCATTAACTCACCAACTCCGAAAGTTGAGTAAATAACTTCTTTTTTTGATCCCTCTCGCTTCTGAAATAGTAGGCACCATCTTTGCCCTTGTCAATTAATTTCGGCAGATCTTGCCACCCGGACCGGTCATGTGGTAAAA
>CAYNHL010000060.1:0-4868 GCA_964397015.1 uncultured Desulfobacterales bacterium
ATTTCAACGATTTGATTTGAAACAGAAAATTTTTGGAAATTTTTATGTTTGACAGTTTAAGTGACCGGCTTGATTCCGTTTTTAAAAAACTCAAGGGACAGGGCACCCTTAATGAAAAAAACATTGAAGACGGCCTGAAACAGGTCCGAATGGCCCTGCTGGAAGCTGATGTCAATTATAAAGTTGCAAAAAACGTCATTTCAGATATAAAGAAAAGAGCCATTGGCCAGGAAGTCATGAAAAGCCTGACACCGGGCCAGCAGCTGATTAAAATTGTCAATGAGGAATTCACCCGGATGATGGGATCATCCCACCAGGGATTGAACCTGTCTGAAAACGCCTTCGGGTCTGTGATGCTCGTGGGGCTGCAGGGATCGGGTAAAACCACCACAGCCGGGAAACTCGGGCTTTTCCTCAGGAAATCGGGAAGAAAGCCTTTCCTGGTTCCAGCGGATGTATACCGCCCGGCAGCGATCGATCAGCTGAAAACCGTGGGCCGCCAGCTGGACATACCGGTGTTTGCTTCCACTGTAGAAATGGCTCCTTTGAAAATATGCCAGGAAGCACACCAGGCTGCCAGGGCCCAGGGACTGGATACCCTGATTCTCGACACGGCCGGAAGGCTTCACCTGGATGAAGCCCTTATGGCTGAGCTCAAAGGGATCAAAAAAGGCATCAATCCATCAGAGATACTGCTGGTGGCCGATGCCATGACAGGCCAGGATGCTGTCAATATTGCCGGGTCATTTGACGCACAGCTGGATTTAAGCGGTGTCATCCTGTCCAAAATGGATGGTGATGCCAGGGGAGGCGCTGCCCTTTCCATAAAGGCTGTAACGGGCAAGCCCCTGAAATTCATCGGTGTGGGTGAAAAATTCACGGCGCTCGAGCCCTTTTATCCGGACCGTATGGCATCACGGATTCTGGGGATGGGAGACACGCTCTCCTTTATTGAAAAAGCCCAGGAGGCAATTGACCAGGAAGATGCGCAGGCGCTTGAGAAAAAGCTGAGAAAAAATACGTTCACCCTTGAAGATTTCAAAAACCAGATGCAGTCGGTAAGGAAAATGGGATCCATAAAGGACCTGATCGGCATGCTGCCCGGCGTAGGGAAAAAACAACTCAAGGATTTGAATATAAGTGACAAGGAATTCATCCGGATTGAAGCCATTATAAATTCCATGACCCCTGATGAAAGGAAAAAACACCATATCATCAAAGGAAGCCGGAAAAAAAGAATTGCCAGTGGCAGCGGCACTTCTGTCCAGGATGTAAACAAGTTATTGAAAAGCTACACGCACACAATGAAAATGGTCAAAAAATTTAACAAAGGCGGGATGCGCTCGTTAAAGGGCATGCTGCCGTTTTAAGGAGAAAAGTGTATGGCAGTGAAGATCAGATTGACCCGGAAAGGCACCAGGAAGAAGCCTTTTTACCGGATTGTGGCAGCGGATGTGGAATCACCAAGGGATGGAAGGTTTCTTGAAAACCTGGGAACCTATAACCCCATGGTGGAACCTGCTGCTGTCACCCTCAAGGAAGACAGAATAAATTATTGGCTGCGCCAGGGCGCAAAACCGACAACAACAGTTCAAAGCATCCTGAAAAAACAGGGAGCGGTGCCGGACCCTGCATAGGAAGGTATGCCATGTTGCCCAGTATTCTCATCATCACAATAATCAAGGAGAATCGTTATGAAAGAGCTGATCGAGTATATTGCAAAAGCACTTGTTGACAATCCTGACCAGGTGACTGTAAATGAAATCCAGGGAGATCAGACATCAGTACTGGAATTGAAGGTGGCCAAAGAGGATCTGGGAAAAGTAATCGGCAAACAGGGGCGGTCTGCACGCGCCATGAGGACCATTCTGAGCGCGGCGTCCACCAAACTCAAAAAAAGGACCGTACTGGAAATCATCGAATAAGGGTATGGATAAAAGCTCTTTGATTACCATCGGCAAGGTGTCCGGGGTTCATGGGCTCAATGGAGGCCTAAAAATAAGATCCTGGTCAGATGCCATGGAATCTTTGTACACAGGCCAGTCTATCCATTTTGAAAACGGTGGCACAACGACAGACTGGCATGAAGTCATAAGAGCGGTGCCGTATAAAAAGGGCATTTTATTAACGCTCAAAGGCGTGGATAACAGGGACGAAGCCAGCTCACTGATAGGAGCGGACATACAGGTCAGGCGGCAGGATCTTCCGGAACCTGAACCTGATACATATTACTGGGAAGACCTGTACGGACTTGAAGTAATGGACCAGACAAGGGGGTACCTGGGACGGATCGAATCAATCTTTCCCACAGGCGCCAACGATGTGCTCGTGGTAAAAGACAAAAAGATGGAAACACTGGTACCGGTTATCTCATCTGTAGTCTTAGGCGTGGATCTACAGTCGAACCGGATGGATATTGACCTGCCTGAAGGGTTGTGATGCATTTTACCGTTCTGACCCTTTTTCCGGACCTTGTTGACACCTTCTTTGATCACGGCATTATCGGAAGGGCCATGGCTGCCGGACAAATTACCGGCAACAGCATCAATATCAGGGATTTTTCCCGCAACCGCCATCACACCGTGGATGACAGGCCCTATGGCGGAGGTTGCGGGATGGTGATGACACCCGGCCCCCTGACACGCGCCATTGACAAGGCTCTGGCATTTACCCCCGGTGCAAGGGTTATCCTGCTCAGTCCACAGGGCCGCAGGTTTGACCAGGGTAAGGCCACTGAATTGGCGGCCTGCAGCCAGGACCTGGTATTTGTATGCGGGCGTTACGAAGGAATTGATGAACGGATAGACATCCTCAGGATTGATGAAGAATTATCCATAGGGGATTATGTCATGACCGGGGGAGAACTGGCTGCAATGGTCGTCATCGACGCTGTAGCAAGATTGATTCCCGGTGTGCTGGGAAAAGCCGGGTCAGCCGAGGCTGATTCTTTTATCGGCGACCGGCTGGAGCATGCCCATTATACCCGGCCGGAAGTGTTCAACGGCTTTGCCGTTCCGGATATACTGCTTTCCGGAAACCACGAGAAGATCAGGAAATGGAGAAAAGATTCCGCACTGAAACGAACATTTTTGAAACGGCCGGATCTGTTTGAAAAACAAAAACCCAGTGAGGAGGAAAAACAAATATTAAGGCAATGGTGCCGGCAACTGGAAAAACTTGTCAATGAATAATCTGTACCTGGCCCTGGTCCACCATCCGGTTAAAAACCGGAACCAGGAAATAATCGGCTCTGCATTGACCCCTATTGACCTGCACGATATCAGCCGTGCCGTCATGACTTTCGGTGCCGGCGGATTTTTTGTGAGCACCCCGTTTGAAGACCAGCAGAAGATGGCCCTGCAGATCATGGCACACTGGACTACCGGCGTTGGAGGAAAGATCAACCCGGACAGGAAGGCGGCACTTGAAAAAATAAGGATCGCATCATCATTTGAAAACGTGCTTGAACAGGTTGCGGCCCTGACCAGGCTGCCTGTCACACGAATCGCCACCAGTGCGGCCCGTCATGACACCCGGTGCCTGTCGGCGGCTGGGCTGAAGGCAAGATTGAAAGAAGATGCCGCCCATGTCATTGCCCTGGGCACTGCCTGGGGACTGGCAGATGAACTGATAGACACATGTGATTTCATACTGGAGCCCATTGCCGGCGCACAGGCATACAACCACCTGTCTGTGAGGTCGGCGGCATCCATATACTTAGACAGGATATGTAACAGCTGACGTTTTTGTCAGCGGTTCTCCCCGGACTTGGGGATAAGATTTCAGGAGGAAGAAATGATTAATGTAATGCAGCAGATTGAAAAAGAACAGCTCCGCATGGATATTCCCGATTTCAATGCAGGTGACACCGTCAAGGTGCATGTAAAAATCAGCGAAGGTGAAAAAGAACGGATCCAGATTTTCCAGGGTGTAGTCATCAAGAAAACCAAGGGATTTGCCAGCGCACGTTTCACTGTAAGGAAAATTTCCGGCGGTATCGGAGTGGAAAGAATCTTTCCCTTGTATTCCCCGACCATAGACCAGATCGAAGTGGTAAGCAGGGGCAGGGTCCGCCGCTCAAAACTTTATTATCTGAGAAATCTGCGAGGAAAGGCTGCCCGCATCAAGGAAAAACGGTTTTCATAACACCAGGCATCCGTGTTGTCCATGCGACGGTTTGAAAACAAAGCCTTCAACAAAGGAGCACACCACATTGCAGGGATTGACGAGGCCGGCAGGGGTCCCCTTGCCGGTCCGGTTATCTCTGCCGCTGTTGTCCTGCCCAGAGATTTTTTTCACCCGGATATCATTGACAGCAAAAAATTGAGCCCTGTCAGGCGGCATAAACGTTTTGACCTGATACAAAATTATGCCCTGGATATCGGAATCGGAGCCTGCTCACCAGCAGAAATCGATGAAATCAATATTCACAAAGCCTCGCTTTTATCCATGCTCCGGGCGGTTGAAAAACTGAACACGCAACCGGACTTTCTGCTGATCGACGGAAAGTTCACCCTGCAGACCCTCATTGCCCAGCAGGCCATTATAAAGGGTGAGATCCACAGCATTTCCATTGCAGCCGCATCCATTATAGCCAAAGTGACACGGGACCGGATAATGGCCCAGATTCATGAACAGTACCCTGCCTATGGATTCGACAGACACAAGGGCTATCCCACACGGTTTCATAAACAGGCTGTCATTGACTTCGGACCCAGCCCTGTGCATCGGAAAACCTTCAAAGGAGTCAAGGAGGTCATTTTCCAGGATGCCTCCTGACCATCTTGCGACCGGCAGAACCGGTGAAGAAATAGCGGTCCGCTTCCTTGAAGAAAAGGGGCATCGAATCATTGAAACCAATTTTAGGA
>CAYNHL010000060.1:4878-21714 GCA_964397015.1 uncultured Desulfobacterales bacterium
GGAAAAACTTTAGCGGTTAAAAATATGCATCAAATATTAGCTAACTATCTCTAATTTTAGGACATCTGCGGCCGAAATTGACATCATCACCACAAACAAAGATGTATATTGTTTCATCGAGGTCAAAACCCGGAGAAACATTTCCAAGGCTCTGCCGCGGCAGGCCGTCAATTATCGCAAACAGCAGAAAATTATCATGGGTGCCCACCTGTTTTTGAAAAAACACAAACTGTTTCAAACCCGTTTCCGGTTCGACGTAATCGAGGTCGTCCTGGACAACCCGCCCTGCATCAACCACATTGAAAACGCTTTCAGGGGCTGATATCGTGAATGCAACCCCCCGGGAAACCGGAACACTTTACGTGGTGGCAACACCGGTCGGCAACCTTGCAGACATGACCTTCAGGGCTGTCGATATTTTGAAATCAGTTTCTTTGATTGCAGCTGAAGACACCCGCCACACACAAAAGATTCTTTCCCGCTATCAAATTGACAATCGAATGATCTCCTGTCATGAACACAATGAAATCAGGAAAAAAGACGTTATCATAGAACACCTGGAGTCAGGCAGAAATGTCGCCCTGGTTTCAGATGCCGGTACTCCCTGTATTTCAGACCCGGGCTACCTGCTGGTAAAAAAGGCTGCCGAACAAAATATCCCGGTAATTCCAGTACCCGGGTGCAGTGCGGTCACTGCTGGCCTGAGTATTTGCGGCCTGGCAACAGATCAGTTTTTGTTCATCGGGTTTTTACCCAGGAAGAAAAACAGGCGGGCCGCCATATTGACCTCTCTTGAAAACACCAGTGCCACTTTGATTTTTTATGAATCCCCGAGACGGATTATATCTCTCTGCCAGGATATCCTGGAAATCCTGGGAAACCGGACCGCCTGTCTGGCAAGGGAAATGACCAAACTCCATGAAGAGTATATCAGGGGCCCTGTAGATATGATTATCCAGCAGCTTGAATCCAGACAGGCAATAAAAGGGGAATGCGCCCTGTTCGTCCAGGGAGGACATGATTCTCCCGAAGGATTGGACGATGATACACTTGCAGGGATCATAAGGACAAAGCTTGCACAGGAAAAATGGCGCACCGCCGACCTTGCCCGCCATATTGCCCTGGAACACTCCATTTCAAAAAAGAAAGCCTATGACATGATACTCTCGATAGGACAGAAACCTTAAAGTCCCCGGCCGAATTTCATGACATTTCGCTGGAGACTGAAACCCAGTTCATCCTGGATATATTCATTACCACGTTTCCTGAATCCCATGTATACCAGGGAAAAAGAAGCGACCGTCATTTTTTCCCCGGAAAGTACCGGCCAGATATCTTTCTTGTTTGTACAAAGATCCATCAAAACAGGTATGACAGCCTGGAAGCCCTCATCAAGGGAAAGGTCGACCGGATGAAAACATTTTGCCGGCATCTTTGAAATTTTTTCAGGTTCGATCTGGGCCAGTGTGACCTGTCTGCCGAGCCTTAAAAAAATCTTTGGACTTACTTTAAACGCAGGGATATAAAAATAAAACGCCGCTGTTTCATGGTGGTCCTGGACTACCCGTGGAATATTGACTGTCCTCATGAAATCGGCAACCGATTCCATTGACAGGTCTTGAAAAAGAATCTTGAACCGCCAGACCGGTACCAGCATTTCTGTATCGGGCGTAACATTGAAAAACATGGTCTTGCACCGGCTAAGCCGCTTATGGTGAATCAGCCATGATTTTTGACAATTACTGCAGTGATGAACCAGAGAATCGGTTTCCCCGGTCAAATCCCAGCCGCAGTCCGGACACAGCCCGGGGGTAAATGAGAGATTGTATGCCGGGGCTTTTTTATCGGCCATGACCACTGCAGGGTCCACCTGGACTTCTTTACCGGTCAGTCCGTCATACAGTGTATGGGAGTCATGAAAAAAAGGCATGAATACAAGACTTAGAATTTCTCCGATGAACGCCGTTTTTATATTGGTGCCGCCCATCTGCTCAACCAGTTGTTTCCGTGTAATCCCGGGAGCCAGAAAAAGGCCCTGGACCCCTTTGTGCATAAAATAAAGGGTCTGGGTCTGCGATCTCAATCCCATGGAGACCGGCAGTCCCGGTTTTTCCACGGCCAGGAATGATTGGTCTATGACCTTGAAACCCGGCTTTTTTGGTCCCAGGGAAAACGCCAGGCCTTTGAACCGCCAGTATGGCACATATGAAAGAGAAAGGGATGGGGTCTTCTCTTTCCGGGGTTTTATATAAAAACAGGGATACGGATAGGTGTGGATAATGTTACGGGTCCGGCAGAACCCGCACTGGATTATCGCGTCGGTTTCATTCAATGTCACCGGTCCCCCGCACCTGGGACACTGCATGTCTATTTTAAAATTAGAGGTGCTCACCGCAGCTGTTACAATAGTTTGACTGGCTTATATTTTCAGTTCCGCAGTTTTTGCAGAATTTGGGCTGGCCACTTTTTTCAACCTTGCTGCCGCATTTCGGGCAGAATCGTGCATTGGGTGACAGGTTCTTCCCACAGTCACCGCACTGGGCAAAGACCATGATCTGGTGCCCGCAGAGCGGGCAGAACCGGGCATCGTGTGGAACCATCTGCCGGCAGTCGGGACACTGCTGTTTGTTTTCCTCTGCAGGGGGGGCCTTTGCTGCTGCCGGCCCCTGGGTCTGGGTCATCTGGGCAATCATGGAGGGCACCATGAACCCGAGCCCGAGCCCCATACCGTCTCCTGCCGCACCCGGATTTTCCGCGGCCTTTTCCATGGAAGATGCAGCCTTGAGCTGCATCAGCTTGTTCATGTCATCGAACAGGCCGAGTGCGCTCCGGTCATCCATGAGCTTCTGGACATCCGGGGGCGGGGTTATTGAATTTATGAACAGGTCGGTCAATGCCAGGCCGAAACGGGCAAATTCATCGGTGAGGCTGTGCTGCAGCCCGTCTGCCCATTCCTCGTATTTCCCCGGGAGATTCAGGATGGTATCGAGATTGTCTCCCATGTAATCATTCAAACGGGATACAATGACCCGTCCCAGGTATTCCTCGATATTGGCCGTGGTAAAGTTTGCCATTGTACCGATCAGTGAATTGATGAACAGCAGCGGCTGGATAACCTGGATATTGAACATGCCGAAAGCCCTGAGACGGATCAGTCCGAGTTCGCTGTCCTTGAACGCCACTGGATCACGGGTCCCCCATTTAAGGTCCGGGAACACCTTCATGTTGATGAAATATGCTTCCGCCCTTAGAGGGCTTGTCAACCCCCAGGGAAAGGCCAGCATCTTTGTCAGAATGGGAATATTGGCCGTTTTCAAGGTATGACGTCCACCACCGAATACATGGATGGCCTTGCCGTTATAGAAAAATACCCCTGCCTGGTTTTCCCGGACAATCATCTGGGCACCGAACTTTATATCACCGGAGCCATCAACCGGGATTCGCTGTACAATTTCCTGGCCTGTCTGGTCAAACCATTCCAGGATTTCCAAAAAAACGGTATTGCTCTGCCCCATACCTTTCTCCTGTATTTTTTTCAATTATGAATTACCTGGTTTGCAGTACCTTTCTATCTATGCGACAAATGAACCCGATAGTCAAGGCATGGCCCGGTGTTTTTGCTGCATTTTGCCCTTCACAAACAAAAACAGGGGGTTTTCCCGCTTACGGAAAACCCCCTGAAATCTTAAAACCGGATCAATTTATCCGTTACTGCATCAAACTACATCTTTGATCCTTCTGCATGACTCTGCAGTTTGACTTCAACCTTATCAGTCAGGCCGGCATAGTATGCTCTCAAAATTTCCAGGACTTCTTCACGGCCAAAGTGGTCAACGACTTCTTCGTTATTGGAGAGAGCGTGACGCAGCTTGGTTCCTGAAAGGATAACCCGGTCCTCTTTACCATGCGGGCAGGTTTTCATGGATGCCATACCGTCGCACTTGTAGCAGTAAAATGTCCAGTCAATTTTCAAAGGTTCGCACAGCAGTGCCTTGCCTTCTTCTGCAGGAGCCGGAATTTCATCAAAAATTTCCTGGGCCTCGAACAGGGTGTAAAAATCACCTACACCGGCATGGTCACGGCCGATGATCATTTTGGAAACGCCGTAGTTCTGGCGGAAAGTGGCATGGAGCAGTGCTTCCCTCGGACCAGCATATCTCATGTCCAGAGGATAGCCGCCCTGTACGACGTGTTTTTCTACAAAATAGCCTTTGACCAGCGTATCGATACATTTAACGCGTACATCCGCCGGAATGTCGCCAGGTTTGAGATTACCGATAAGTGAATGGATCAGGACCCCGTCACATACATCGATGGCGATTTTACACAGGTGCTCGTGGGACCTGTGCATGGGGTTGCGCAGCTGCATCGCGGCTACAGAGGCCCAGCCTCTTTCATCAAATATGGCACGGGTCTCGGTTGGAGTCAGGTAGACACCCTTGAATCTTTCAGGGTAGTCACCTTCGGAAAGAACCTTGACAGGCCCGGCCAGGCAGAACTCTTTTCTGGCCATTACCATCTGAACACCGGGATGATCTTCCATGGCTATCTTCCAGAATACGGAATCGGCAGATTCTTCACCATGGCCCTTATATACTTTTTCACATTCCCACTTTTTTTCGTCTTCGGTCATTTCAAATTTTTCTTCGACCTTCATGGTGGCATAGATTTCACCTTCTCTTTCAAGGGCGATCTCGTCTCCCACATTGATGACGTCGGCATCTTCACGGGCAACATCGAGCATGACCGGAACCGGCCAGAAAGTGCCGTTTGCCAGCAGGTAGTCATCGCAGACACTCTTCCAGTCATCTTTTGTTATAAAGCCGTCCAGCGGGCTGAATCCACCGATACCCATCATGATCAGATCGCCTTTTACCTGGGCACTGATCCCAACTTTTTTCAAACTGGCGGCTTTTGATTTTTCAGCTTCGAGCTCACTTCCTTCGAGTTTGCAGCAGACAAGACCTTTTCCTCCATGAGGCGGGACTAATTTTGACATATAACCTGTTCTCCTTGTTTAATATTAACATCAACCGATACTTGTTTTTCCAAACAACTATCTAAAAATTCAATTTATAAAAATCTTGTAAGATTTAATTGGGTTCCAATAATTTGTCAAGAAAATTATCACTTTACACCTAAAAATATTGCAATCCCGGCCATGGAATCAACATGAAGATCCGCATTCAGCAAGGAATTTTTAAAAGCGACAAACCAGGTGCCCGCGCCCCTGGCTGCCTGTTCATCATACAGAGAATCTCCTATAAAAACCACCTGGTCAGGCTCGAGATCAAAGGCAGCCATAATTCGCTGCAACTGCTCGGGATCAGGTTTTGGTTTTTTTACATCCGCCGCTGTCACAACCATGTCAAATTCTGATGCCAGCTGGTAATCCAAAAGCACTTTTTGCATTGTGTCGGTCCGGTTGGTTGCCACAGCCCGGATGATACCCTTGCGCTCGAGGCCTTCAAGTAAAGATACCAGGCCTTCTTCCATTTTCATGTACTTTATGAACTTGTTATATCCGATCTGCTTCAAGTGCCTGAATACAGTCTCAAGATCTGAAACATCCGGGAAAAGAAAGGCTATTGCCTCTTTAACCGTAGACATGTGAACTTTTTCAAACTGCTCTTTTGTCAAAGAGGGCCTGTTGAATCCGGCAAGAACCTCATCATAATAAGCACGGTTCGCATCCGCAGTATCGAACATAACACCGTCACAGTCAAACACCACTGCCTTTATCCTGTTTTTAACAATCATACACTGCCTCATCATCTATTGATATAAATGGTCCGAACCCGGCTCTGTAAACATGCCGAACACCCTGATTTTCAATTCCGGCATGGTTTGACTGTCTGTTGCCAGAACTATGGTATCGAAATACCGCCCCGGTTCCTTGCGGATATTTTTGACCACCAGCTGCCATGTACTATCCCCTTCTTCACCGGGCGGTAAAAGATCTGCAGTTATGTTGAGTCCATTTTTCAACACAAGATCCGTAATGGAAAAGCGGTATTTTTCAGACGGGGTGATATAAACCACCTGTTCGAATTCATTTGAAACAGGTCCCTTGAATACAACTGTTTTAGGATCGATTTTGACCACCTGTTCGACAGGTCCCTTTACCTCTAGAAAAATTGTTTCATTGACCGGATCATTTGTCACTACCCGGATCTGCTTTTTAAGGAGCCTGCCCCCCTCTCCTCGTGTATCTACACTTACCGATATTTTACCTCGCCCGCCCGGGGCGATCAGCCTGTCGTAATCGACAGTGGCACAGCCTCAGCCCGGGGCCACTTTTATTATTTCCAGCGTGGTATCGCCTGTATTTTCCAAAATAAAATCATGGGTGACATCAACCCCTTCCTGAACCTGCGAAAACTCGAACACTGGCTCTGTAACCGATACCGCGGGTGCGGCAGCGGCCGGCAATGCCATGAAAAATAAAACAGCCATAATTACCGTCACCGTAGAAACGATCCATATCCATTTACTGACAGATTTTCTCATGTTCACTCTCGTATCCTGTATTATTGTTGTATTTTCCGCACATTTTGTCCCGGGACCAGCATCCGGTTGATTTGCCGGCAAAGATCTGCCATACGCCTGAAATCATCTGCCGGAACCGCCCGTTTATCAATGGACAATACCGGCACTGCGCCCATCAGGGCATTTGTCAGGATAACCCCTTGAAATGAAGACAAAGCTTTGGAGGGCACTCTTTTTTTTTCAACATGGTATCCCTGTGATGCCAGGTATGTCAAGACAGCAGTGGCCGTGACACCGGGCAGGACATGACCGGAATCCGGGACCAGGACGGTTTGCCTGTCCATAATGAGTATGGAACAGGTGTTTGTTTCGGAAATTGTAAAATCCGGGTTCAAAACAATTGCCTCGTCTCCTCCCTGTTTTTTTGCATCCTTCCCGGCAAGGTCATAGAAAAGGTAGTTCAGGGTTTTATGATCAGCCAGAAAAGACTGCCGCGGAAAGGGGCAGGTTACAAGATCCAGGCCGGGTTTGTTGAGCTTGGCAAGCCTGTGTGTGTAAGGGCGGGCAGTCAGGGCCACGGATACGCCCCCGATATCATTTTCTGCATCCAGCATGGCCAGTATTTTTACGGCGGCAGTGGATGATTCAAGCCGGTTTTCCCTGATCACCATGTCAATGACATTCTCCCATGATATCCGGGGCAGCTTGATGTCAAACAGCTTTTTCCAGGATGTGTTCAGGCGCTGAACATGCTCATAAAGTCTCAGTGCCTTACCCCGTTCAACCCGGATGGTCTCAAAAAGTCCGGCCCCGTACTGAACGCCGGCCGCCTGCAAAGAAACACCGGAGCCGTCCGGGTCTGTCAGCCTGCCATTGTACCAGATCCAGGGCAATTTAGACCCGGGGCGCCGTTCGCGGCCGGTATGGGTACCGGAAAGGGCTTCAAGAATGGTTTTTCCCTTGTCCAGGGTTTCCTGGTATTCTTTTGCCGGGTCTGAATCAGAAACGATACCACCGCCGACTGAAAACCGGATCTTGTTGTCGTATATGGTGGCGGTCCTGATGGCAATGGAAAAATCCAGGGTGTCATGGAAGCTGATATACCCTATGGCGCCGGTATATACATGGCGCCTGGCCGGTTCAAGTGCATCTATGATTTCCATGGCCCTGATCTTCGGGCATCCGGTTATGGAACCACCCGGAAATGTTGCCTTGAGTATATCCATGGCAGAGACCCGATCCTGCAGTTCTCCTGTAACCACGGAAACAAGGTGAAAGACATTGGTGTACTTCTCCAGGCGCTTGTGCTCTTTTACCTCGACGGTTCCGGGCTTTGTAACCCTGGACAGGTCATTGCGCATCAGATCGACTATCATGGTCAATTCAGCGTCGTCTTTAACACTGTCAAGTAGCATTGCTGCCATACGGTCATCTTCATCCGCCGTTTTTCCACGTGCCAGGGTACCTTTTATAGGACGGGTCTCGATATAACGGGATGTCTGCCTGATAAACCGCTCCGGTGATGTGGACACAACCGTGTGATCCCTGGTATTTACAAAAGAAAAAAAGGGGGCCGGGTTCCTGGAAAAAAGATCGAGAAAAAGAGAAAACGGATCACCGGTAAACCCGGCGGTGAACTGCTGGGAGAGATTGGCCTGGTATATGTCGCCTGCAGTCAAAAAAGAAATCACACGGTCCACGGCATCCATGTACTCGGATTTGGTAAAACTGGAACGAAACCCGGACGGGTCAATTGCATATGACTGTTCGAGGATATCCCGGCACAACCGGTCCGTGAAACTCTTCTTTTTGTTCCTGATATCTTCTTGAACCTTTTTTTCAGGTCTTCCTCGATCAAAAACCGGTATGGAAAGAGTCATTTCTCCGGTGGCAATTTCCCGGGACAGAACCAGGGAAGGAACATACAGGCAGATATCGGGCAGATCGGGACCCAGGCAGGTCTGGGGCAAAGACTCGATACAATCTTTGAAGTCATAGGCGAAATATCCGAACAACCCGGTGCTGACCGGTTCCAGGTGCTGGGCATGATCCATTTTAAAATGTTGAATAATGGCGGTCAGCAATTCAAAGGGGTCTGCAGATAAATTGCATTCATGGCCGAAAAAAGAAATATCAAACAGGTTTTGCCGCCCATGAATACTGACCACCGGATCAACGGCCAGGATGTCATACCGGGCGCAATCCAGGCGGGTGCCGCTGAGCAGTACGACAGTCCCGGCATCAGCGGCAAACCGGCGGGCAACCTGATCAAAGGATTGTTCGAGCCGTATTTTTTCCTGGTGGATGCGGCACAAACGGGGTAACCGGTGAAAAAACCGTTTCATCTCAAAAAGGGATTCGTTGACTTTTCTCGTCCTATAGTGGTCTGAGGGCCGTGACCGGGATAGACCACGGTGGCATCGTCAAACACCAGCAGTTTGTTTTTGATACTCGAAATCAATGTGTCGTAATGGCCGCCTGGCAGATCTGTACGGCCGATCGAACCGGCAAAGAGGGTGTCGCCGACAATCAGCACGCCGTCGGTATAAAAGCACACACCTCCCATGGAGTGCCCCGGAGTGTGAATAACTTCCAGGGTAATCTTTCCGAAACTCAGTTTCTGGCCATCGGCAAGGGAAATGTCAGCCGGTGGTGAATTTTCCGATGTCAGACCGAACATCCTGGCGGAACTGGACAATTCACTGAGCATGGGTTCATCATCCGGATGAATGCCCAGCTGTGCACCGGTCACTTCTTTTATCCGCCTGTTGGCGCCGACATGGTCAAAATGGCCATGGGTATTGAGAATATATGTCACTTTCAGGCCGGATTCAGCCAGGGTCATCAGTATGCGGTCGGCATCCTCTCCCGGATCTATCACGGCCGCTTCCTTTGTATGCTCACAACCGAGAATATAACAATTGGCCATTATGGGACCAACCTCAAGTCTTTTTACAATCAAAGTCGCCTCCTTGTTGATACTTATGGTTCCAGGTTCACGTTTTCCATGCAGCTCAACCGGTCCAGCACCCCGTTGATAAATGCGCCCGAATCCCGGGAGCCGAATTTTTTACCAATTTCCACGGCCTCGTTAATTGAGACACTGGCCGGGATGTCTGGAAAAAACAACAGCTCCAGGGTTGCGACCCGCATGATATTCCGGTCGACCGCCGGCATTCTGGAAAGCCTCCAGTTTTTTGAGCAGGCTGCAAGCAATTCATCTATACGGGATTTATTGGCCAGAACTCCTTTGACCAGCTCCAGGAAAAAAGGCTTGACATGGTCAGGGATCTGATCACTGAAATTAATGCAGAATTTTTCCAGCATGATATCAGGATCGGTTTCGGTACCGGCCATATCAAAAAAAAACAAAGCCTGGAGTGCCAGTTCCCTGGCCTGCCTGCGGTTTCCCATCAGAATCGGTTATCCTTTTGTCAGCTGTACGGATAAATTGGCCATTTCAACAGCAGCCAGTGCGGCATCAAACCCTTTGTTGCCGGCTTTGGTCCCTGCTCGTTCGATGGCCTGTTCAATTGTATCCGTGGTCAGCACACCAAATATGACCGGCATGGCGTATTGCAGGCTGACACTGGCAATCCCCTTTGACACCTCTGCACAGACATAGTCGTAATGGGATGTTGCACCCCGGATCACCGCGCCCAAGCAGATAATGGCATCATATTTTTTTGTTGCCGCCATCTTTCCTGCCACCAGCGGAATCTCAAACGCCCCCGGCACCTTTACAACCGTGATATCCTTGTCGTCTGCTCCGCTGCGTGTCAACGCATCCAGGGCGCCTCCCAGAAGCTTTTCCGTTATAAAATCATTAAAACGGCCGGCAATGATTCCAAATTTCTTTCCATCCGCTCTCAGGCTTGCTTCAATAATTTCTGGCATGGTTTCGGATCCTTATCTTTTTTGGGTCAAGTCCTGGACATCACGACAGTTTAAGCATGTGTCCCATTTTAAGCTGTTTGCATTTCAGGTAACATTCATTATGGCAGTTGGTCGGCACTTCAATTGGGACCTGCTCGACTATGCTCAGGCCGTAACCCTCCAATCCTATCATCTTTTTGGGGTTATTGGTCAAGAGCCTCATCTTGCGGACTCCGAGATCGACCAGCATCTGTGCTCCGATACCGTAGTCCCTCATGTCGGCCTTGAATCCCAGTTTTTCATTGGCTTCCACAGTATCATACCCCTGCCGCTGGTATTCATAGGCTTTGAGCTTGTTCACAAGCCCTATGCCACGGCCTTCCTGGCGCAGGTACAGCAGCACACCGCTGCCGTTTTCCTCCATCATCTCCATGGCTTTATGGAGCTGATCCTGGCAGTCACACCGCTGGGACCCGAAAATATCACCGGTCATGCACTCGGAATGAACCCTGACGAGCATCGGTTTTTCCGGATCGATCTCCCCTTTTACCATGGCGATATGAGTCAGGTTGTCCAGATCGTTTTCATAGGCGATAATAGAGAACTCCCCGCCGATCTTTGTTGGAATTACGGTCTGGGCTGCCCGCCTGACAAACGATTCCTTTTTCAGCCGGTACTCGACCAGGTCGGCAATGGTACAGACTCCTATCCCGTGTGTCTCACTGAATTTCATCAGGGACGGCATACGTGCCATGGTCCCGTCGTCATCCATGATTTCACAAATCACGCCGGCGGGCTTGAGGCCTGCCAGGCGGGCAAGGTCCACTGAACCCTCTGTCTGGCCTATGCGGATCATAACCCCGCCTTTTCTGGCACGCAGCGGAAAAATATGGCCTGGCCGGGCAAGGTCGTCCGGCCCGGCATCATCTGCAACCGCGGCCAGGATGGTTGTCGCCCTGTCCGCAGCTGAAATCCCGGTGGTCACACCTTTTCGGGCTTCGATGGATACCGTGAAACCGGTTTCGAACTGTGAGGTGTTGTTTTCCACCATCAGCGGCAGTTCCAGCCTGTCCACAATATCGGAATCAAGGGACAGGCATATCAGCCCCCTGCCGTACTTTGCCATGAAATTAATTGCTTCAGGGGTCACGCACTCAGCGGCCATGGTCAGGTCCCCTTCGTTCTCCCTGTCTTCATCATCCACCAGGATAACCATTTTCCCATTCTTTATATCCTGGATTGCCTGTTCTATTGTAATATGCGGCATATTGCTGTCCTCGATCAATTTATAAAAAACCATTCCTGGCCAAAAGGTCCAGATCCACACCTTTGCTGAGCATGGGTGCACCTGAGGCCCCCGTTGCCTGCTGCAACATCTTCCTGATATACTTGCCTATCATGTCGGTCTCAATATTCACCTCGTCCCCGGGCGACTTCAAACCCAGGGTGGTCGCCTGTGCGGTGTGAGGGATTACACTTACTTCAAAATCCGTATCAGAGCAGGAGTTTATGGTCAGGCTGATGCCGTCCACGGCCACAGATCCCTTTTCGATCATCTCAGCCATCAGTGAACCTGCTGCACCTATACGGATTATGAGAGCATTGGATCTTTTCTTCAAAGACACAATGGTACCTGTACCGTCAATGTGGCCGGAAACCAGGTGACCGTCAATCCTGTCGGAAAGGCGCAGCGCACGTTCAAGGTTGACCCTCATGCCGGCCTTTGCATGCTTGAATGTCGTTCGATCGACGGTTTCAGGCGCCATGTCAACGTCAAACACATCTGGTTCCAGGCGGGTTGCCGTCAGGCAGGCCCCGTTCACGGCAATGGAATCCCCTACCCGGCTCCCGGAAAGGTCCATGTCCGTGGAAATGGTCAGAACCCTTCCTTCCTGCCGGGCCGCTATTTTCCGGACGGTTCCGAAACTCTCGACAATACCTGTAAACAAAATCGGTTCCCCTGTGATCAACGCTTTAAATAACCCTGGATCAGCACATCACCCTGTTCAAACTGGCGCACCTGAACACGGTCAAGGCTGAACGCATCCTTCATCAGCAGCGGCCCTTCCCCCCTGCAGACCGGTACTCCGTCGTCCCCTCCTAAAATCCTTGGGGCCAGAAAAGCCATAACCTTGTTGACAATTCCGTCATGAAGAGCGCTGTAGGCAACCTGCCCGCCGCCCTCTATCAATAGACTCTGGATACCGATTTCTCCTAACCTAATCATCACCCGGGCTAAATCAAGCCTCCCATTTTTCAATGGAACCTGAATCACCCGGGCTCCCCGATTTTCCAGCCCGGCAATTTTTTTTTCATCTGCACCAGGCCCGGCAAAAAAAACAGCATGGGAGCCTTCGCCTGAACCGCCGGACCCCATGACCCGGGCATTGATATCAACACCAAGATTGGTGTCCAGTATGATTCGTACCGGATCCCTGGATACCAGGCCGGACCGCCGTGCTGTCAAAGACGGATCATCCGCGTGTACCGTACCCGATCCCACAAGTATGCCGTCCACTTCATGGCGGATCTGGTGCCCGTACCGGCGGGCGGATTCACCCGTCACCCACTTTGAATCCCCACTTCGTGTTGCTATACGTCCGTCAAGCGTTGCAGCGGTTTTCAAAATCACGAAAGGATGCCTGTCATGCCGGACATACCATGAAAAAGCTTCGATAAGGTCCCTGCATGCCTGCTCCATCACGCCGGTCTGAACATCGATTCCATTCTGCCTCAACCACTTTGTACCGCCACCGGCCACAAAAGGATTGGGATCTTCACAGCCAACCACCACCCGGGTAATTCCGGCTGACAGTATCAGGTGTGTACATGGCGGCGTTTTCCCGAAATGGTTGCAGGGCTCGAGGGTGACATAAATCGTGGCGCCGGAGGCATGGGGCCCGGCATCTTCTATGGCATTCACTTCGGCATGGGGAAGTCCGGGGCCCTGGTGCCATCCACGGCCCACCACCCTGTTGTCGTGTACCACAACCGCACCGACACAGGGATTGGGAGATGTAAATCCCCTGCCCTTTTCAGCCAGCTCGACGGCCAACTGCATATAATCTTGATCAGTCATCGGTCTTCAGACCCGTCTGAAGACCCGGTGTCACCTCCAGACCATTTCTGGGGAATCAGGCGCTTGAGTTCTGCGAGAAAATCATCTACATCCTTGAATTCCCGGTAAACCGAGGCAAAACGGACATAGGCCACATCGTCGACAAGCTTGAGTGCCTGTATGACTTTTTCTCCCACGACACTGGAAGGAATCTCGCTCTTGTTGAGCTCCCTGAGATCCCGCTCGATGGTATCCACCACGACCTGGATCTGGTGAATGGATATCACCCTTTTTTCACAGGCCTTTTTAATACCGGCCAGCAATTTGTCACGGTTGAACTCTTCTCTGCGATTGTCTTTTTTCACAATCATGATGGGGGTCATTTCAATGCGCTCATAAGTGGTGAACCGTCTTTCACACACCTGGCATTCCCGGCGCCTTCGAACCTCGAGTTCTATTTTTCCGGGTCTTGAATCAACCACCCGTGTATTCAGCACGCCGCAATATGGGCATTTCATGTCAGTCTCCTGGATCAGCAATCCAGATGTATAAGCTCAACCCCTGCATCGTCAAACATCCGGGTAGTCATTGGATCATCGTATCCATCCTGGTAATACACGCTTTTAATCCCGGCATTAATGATCATTTTGGCGCAGATGGCGCATGGCAGATTGGTACAGTACAATACAGCCCCGTTAACCGGGATACCATGACAGGCAGCCTGGATAATGGCATTCTGCTCTGCATGGACACCACGGCACAACTCGTGTTTTTCACCTGAAGGCACCTTGAGCTGTTCCCTGAGGCATCCGGTCTCCCTGCAATGGGCGATTCCGGTAGGTGCCCCATTGTATCCGGAACACAGGATCCGCTTGTCCTTGACAAGGATGGCCCCTACCCTGCGGCGGATGCAGGTGGCACGCTGGGCGACCAGGCGGGTAATCCCCATGAAATATTCATGCCACGACGGACGGGTGTACTGTGCCTGCGGATCCATCAGGTGGCCATGTCTTTATAGAGCGGAAACTCGGTACAAAGACCCCTGACCTCCCGGGCCACGGATTCTGTACATGCCTCATCATCCAGGACATCACAGATCAATGCGGCCATCTTTCGGCATGCGGATTCATCCATTCCTCTGGATGTCACAAGGGGCAGGCCGATGCGGATACCACTGGTTACAAACGGTCCCCTGCTGTCATTGGGCACCGTGTTCTTGTTCACGGTTATACCTGCCCTTCCAAGCCGTTCTTCCGCGTCCTTTCCCGATATATCCCTGCCGGTGAAATCAACCAGCACCAGGTGATTGTCCGTGCCGCCGGATATCAATTTATACCCTCTCTCCATCATGATCCCGGCCAGAACGGCTGCATTCTTGACAACCTGTTTCTGATATTCGGCAAAGGATGGAAGAAAAGCTTCTTTGAACGCCACGGCCTTGGCAGCGATAACGTGCATCAGCGGGCCGCCCTGTATGCCGGGAAAAATCTGGCTGCCGATCTTTTTAGCGTGTTCGGCACCGGACAGGATCAGTCCGCCCCTTGGCCCCCTGAGAGTTTTGTGGGTGGTCGATGTCACCACGTCGGCGTGGGAAACCGGAGACGGGTGAACGCCGGCTGCCACGAGTCCTGCGATATGTGCCATGTCAACCATCAGCAAGGCCCCTGTTGATTTTGCGATATCGGCAAATGCTTTGAAATCTATAATCCTGGGATAAGCACTGGCTCCGGCAATAATCATTTTCGGCTTATGTTTTTTAGCAAGGTCCGCTACCTGGTCTAAATCAATTCGTTGAGTTTCAGGGGATAACCCGTAATGGGCCACATCATAGAGACGGCCTGAAAAGCTGACCGGGCTGCCATGGGTCAGGTGGCCGCCATGGGACAGGTCCATGCCCAGGATTTTATCCCCTGGGGATAAAAATGCGAAATACACCCCCATATTGGCCTGGGATCCCGAATGGGGCTGCACATTGGCATATTCTGCATTAAAAAGTTTCTGCGCCCTCTCGATCGCAAGATTCTCGGCCTGGTCCACAAACTGGCATCCACCATAATACCGCTTGGCCGGATACCCCTCGGCATATTTATTGGTAAGTATCGATCCCTGGGCTTCCATCACGGCCGGGCTGACCACATTTTCAGATGCGATCAGGTTAAGTTCGTTTTCCTGCCGGTCTGCTTCGAGTTCAATGATGCCTGCAATTTCGGTATCCACCTTATCGAGAAATGTCATGAGAATCCTTCAGTTCAATGTATCATTCGTCAATGGATTGAATGCGGTCCTGGTGCCGTCCTCCTTCAAATCCGGTTTCAAGGAAAGTGTCCACTATCTCGTATGCCAGTATATCTCCGATAATCCGCCCGCCGAGAACCAGGATATTGGCATCGTTGTGAAGCCGGCTCATCCTGGCGGAAAAAAGATCGGAGCACAAAGCCGCCCTGACATTCTTGAAGCGGTTGGCCACCATGGACATCCCGAGACCTGAACCGCAAAGCAGAATGCCCCTGGAAAATTGCTTGTCCGCCACCGCCTGCGCCACTTTCTTCCCAATTGTTACATAATTAACGGATTCAGTGCTGTGTGTACCGGCATCCTCTACACGGCAGCCTTTGTGGGACAGATATGCCTTTATTTTTTCCTTGAGTTCGAATGCCGCGTGGTCACTGCCGATGATTATGGATAAGTCCATATGCAAACCCCTTTGCCGAGTCTACGACATTTTCTTGATATAATCGATCGCGTCCTGAACCGTCACCAGTTTTTCAGCGTCATCATCATCGATCTCGATTTCAAAAACCTCTTCCATTGACATTATCAATTCCACAATGGTCAGGGAATCGGCACCGAGATCATCGATAAGTGAGGCCTGGGGAACCACGTCATCGATATCGATATTTTTTATCTTTTCGGCGATCACTTTTTTGACTTTGGCTTCAACAGTCATAAATCAGACAGTCTCCTTACAATGGTCCTGGGCCCTATTCAGCTTCCTCTTCTTCTATTCCAACGACCTGTCTTCCCTTGTAAACACCGCATTCCGGGCATGCAGCATGGGCCAGTTTCGGCTCCTGGCATTCAGGGCAAGTGGTGATGGTCGGAACCGCAACTGTCTGGTGGGTACGTCTTTTCCGGCCTCTGCTCTTTGAACTTTTCTGCTTGGGTACAGCCATGATTTTCTCCTAACTGGTATATTTTATTTCAAATTCATTCTACTGTTTTTTCAATCAAAAAACACATTTATTTACCCTACTTTCACAATAGTGTCAAGAAAAATGGAAGGGTTGCTTCTCTTGCCATTGACATTAGGATTTATGGGCAGTGTGTTTTTACTTTTTGGGGGCAGGTTTTAAGGTTATGCCGGATAAAGCGACCGCGGCCGTGTCCCGGTGGCATCCTGTGCCGATACCAGA
>CAYNHL010000061.1:0-21675 GCA_964397015.1 uncultured Desulfobacterales bacterium
TTTGAAATGGTGGCCAGGGAGGCCAGCCCGCCGGTAAGCCAGGAATTTGAGCTGTTCATGCGCGTAAACATTGGAAAGGCACAGTGAGACCTTCAACCCCAGCTGGGCAAGCAGCGAGGTATCGATCCCGGGTTCGAACCGGTAAATATTTTTATCTGCCTGGTTGATGCTGCCTATTATTTCACCATCCAGAGAGATGGGTGTTATGGCGATGGAGCCGATATCATACGCAGCATCCGGTGGTACCATAAAATCATAGTTGTGCATTGCGGTGTTGGCCAGGATCGGTTCGGGGCTGCCGGCTGTGATATTGAAAAAATCGTTTTTGCTGATAAAACAGATAGATGTTTCCAATGCCTGGGATTGGGCAATGGATCGAACCTGAGAAAAGATGCTGCTGGTTTCGATCACTGACAGCCAGGTATGGGGAATCGAGAATTTGATACTGATCTGGGTCAAAAGCCTTTCAAAGAAATCTTTGAAATCAAGAATGGACAGTATGCTCAATTCAATTTCGTGAAATTTTCTCAACGTATCTTCATTTTGCTGAAGTCGTTGTATCAATGCATCCGGGAGTTTATTCATGGCCAGGTAATAATTTAATATGCAGTGCATTATGTGTCATGAAAGACACCCTTGATCACAGTTGGACAAACAAAGATAAAATTGCCCGGTATCGCTTTTGTTTTATTCATGCCTTCTGAGGAAAGTCAATATAAATCTTGAATTTCCGCTCTGTTCCGCCGGAGGAATTGATTGAGATCAACCGCCAATGGAGGTCATGTGACTGATGGGGATATCCCTGGCATCCCTGTCATTGAGGGTATGGAAGGCTGGTTTGCGGGCAAGGGCACAAAGAATGACCTCTTTTAGTTCATCATCAGTTGCGCCTTCACGCAACGGGGTCAAGATATCTTTTTCATAATTGTGAAGCAGGCAGGGACGGAGAGTTCCACGGGAGGTCAGCCGCAGGCGGTTGCAGGTGCTGCAGAAATGTGAGCTGATCGGTGTAATGAATCCGACAACTCCCCTGGCATCTTTGAGCCTGAATTTTTTTGCCGGGCCGTCGTTGATTTCATGGGCCACAGGGGTCAGTATGCCATATTTTTTTTCAATGATATCCATGATTTCCCGGGTCAGCATCAGCCTGCTTTTTTCAATGGGGGTATCCCCCATGGGCATGTATTCAATAAACCGGATATGAAACGGATATAAAAAGGTCAGGTGGGCGATTTGTTCAATTTCATCATCATTGATTCCCTTGAGCACAACGGTATTGATCTTGATGGGGGAAATGCCCATGTCATGGGCCATGAGGATGTTTTTTTTTACTTTGGAAAAAGCGTCCCGTTTTGTGATCTGTTTAAATTTTTCAGGGTTCAGGGTATCCAGGCTGAAATTCATGCGGCGGATGCCAAACCGGAGAAGCCGGTCGATTTTGTCTTTTGACAGCAGTGCGCCGTTTGTGGTGATGGAAATATCTTTCAATGCTTCAATGGAGCACAGTTTTTCCAGAAAGGTCATTATGTCTTTTCTGGCAAACGGCTCGCCTCCTGTGATCCGGACTTTGGTTATGCCGGTTTGAGTGGCGATCCGTGTTATGCGTAAAATCTCTTCATACCTGGCGATTTTTTCATGGGGAATGACGGCAAAAGGGTTGGAAGGGACACAGTATATACAGCGGAAATTGCACCGGTCTGTAACAGATATACGCAGGTAGTTGATGCGGCGGGGATCTGAAATCATGATTCAAAATATCCTGAAATGGCGGTTACAAGACCCGGAATGGTAAAATCCCGGGCTTCGATATCAACATGAAGACCGGCATTGCGGATAGTGTCGGAGGTAATGGGTCCTATGCTGGCAATACAGACCTGTTTTAAAAGTTTGTCTGTGTTCTTTCCCTGCAGGAGGGTCATGAAATTAGTTACCGTAGAGGAACTGGTAAAGGTCACTCCATCGATCTGTCCATTTTCGAGCATTTCAACCAGGTCGTTTTTTCTGGAATCATCCAGTATGGTTTCATATGCGGCAATATCGTCCACCACGGCTCCGAGCCTGACAAGTTCCTCGGGCAAAATGCTCCTGGCTTTCAAGGCTCTTGGTACCAATACCTTTTGATTGGTCATATCCATGGACGAAAAAGCATCGATGACAGATTCGGCCCGATAGGTCTCAGGCAGTATATCGCTTATAATACCGTAATCGGATAGCCGTTGCTTGGTGACCGGGCCGATGCAGCCGAATTTAAGGTGTCCCAGTATCCTTACATCTTTTTCCATTTCAAAAAGGGTGTCAAAAAAGAATTTCACCCCGTTGACGCTTGTGAATACCAACCAGTCATAGGTGTCAATTTTATTGACAGCGGTTTTCAAAGCTTTATTGTCTTTTGGCGGCACAATCTTGATAGTGGGGATTTCAATGCAGTGGGCCCCGAGTTCAGACAGCTTTTCAACAAGGTCGCTGGCCTGGGCCCTTGCCCGGGTGACAACAATCCGTTTCCCGAACAGTTTTGATGTGTCAAACCACTGCAGCTCGGACCTCAATTTGACTACCGGCCCCACAACAATGACGGCCGGGGATAACAGCTTTGCTTTTCTAACGGCCTCGACAATGTTATCCAGCTGACCTGTAACGGTCTGCTGGCGGGCTGTCGTTCCCCATTGAACCAGGGCTGCGGGCGTGTCTGCGGGCTTGCCGTTTTCCATCAGCCGGGTGACGATTTTTTCGAGGTTTTTTACCCCCATTAAAAAAACAAGGGTTGACCTGTTTTTGGCAAACAGATCCCATTGTATGGCAGAATCTTCCTTGGCAGGGTCTTCATGGCCGGTGATAAAACATACTGATGAGGCATGATCACGATGGGTGATCGGAATTCCTGCATAGGCCGGTGCTGCCACGGCCGAAGTCACGCCGGGAATTATTTCAAATGCAATGCCGTGGGATAAAAGCATCTGGGCTTCTTCACCGCCCCGGCCGAAGATAAAAGGATCGCCTCCTTTGAGTCTTGCGACACTCAATCCCTGCTTTGCCTTTTCAACCAGCAGCAGGTTTATCTTTTCCTGGGTGAGGGTATGGTCACCGCCTTTTTTACCCACGTAGATGATTTGGGCATTCTGCCCTGCATGGGATAGAAGAGATGGTGACGCCAGGTAATCATATACCACCACATCCGCTTTTTGGATGCATGATCTTGCTTTAAGGGTCAAAAGTCCGGGATCCCCCGGGCCGGCGCCAATCAGATATACCTTTCCTGCTGTATTATTCATTTGAGAACAAATTCTCCAAAATTGATTTTCCACCTTTGGCCAGCAGTATATCGGCAAGTTGCCCTCCCAGCTGGCCGGTATTTTCCAGTGGACCGCTCAGCTGGTTTTTCAAAAGCTTTGTGCCGTCCTCCGATGCAATCATTCCTGTCAATGTGATGTTTGAACCGGTGATTGTGCCAAAGCATGCCACCGGTACGTGGCAGCTGCCCCCAAGCTGTTTTAGAAATGCGCGTTCCCCTGAAACACAGATATTTGTTTCCCGGTGATCAAGGGGTTTTAGAATTTCATTTATGGTTGGGTCATCCTTGCGGGTTTCAATGCACAGGGCCCCCTGGCCTACAGCCGGTATCATCTGTGATTCTGTAAGATATTGCGTGATTCGTGCTTTTTGGCCAAGCCGTATCAGCCCGGCAGCGGCCAGGACAATGGCATCGAATTCACCGGATGCCAGCTTCTCGATCCTTGTATCCAGGTTTCCCCTTATCGGTAAGAGGGTCAGGTCCGGCCTGAGATATTTGATCTGAGACGCCCGCCTGAGGCTGGATGTGCCGATTCTGGCGCCCTGGGGGTAATCGGATAGCTGTAGCCCTTTCCTGGATATCAGGACATCAAAGGGGTTTTCTCTTTGGGGCACTACCCCGATTGTCAAATTGTCCGGCAGTTCTCCGGGCATGTCCTTCATGCTGTGGACCGCCAGATCAATTTCATTTTCCAAAAGCCTTGTTTCGATTTCCTTGACAAACAGGCCCTTACCGCCGATCAGGGCCAGAGGGCGGTCGGTGATACGGTCTCCCTTGGTCTTGATGGTGATAATTTCAACGTTTTTGTCAGGATAAAAGGATTCAATCCTGGATTTGACAAAGTGTGCCTGCCAGAGGGCCAGCCGGCTGCCTCTTGTTCCGATGCGGATATTATCTGCCATGGGATCAACCCATGGCACAGGAAGAACAACTGGTCGATGAGCAGCTGCTGCATCCGGATGCAGAGGAATTGGTTGTGACCTGTCCGTTCTGGCCGGATGATTTTGAAATAAATCCGCAGGCTGACATCAGCCTGGATAAGTCGGGGCTTTTGCACTCAGGGCATTGAGGTGCGGTTCCTCCCATGACAAGGGTTTCAAAATTTTTATCACATTTATTGCATTTGTATTCATAAATTGGCATATCAGGTCCTTAAAAAAAAGTAGTAAAGCTGACAGCTATATTATAATTACCCCTCTTCTTTTTTCAAGGGCTGTCAGGCCTCTATTTTTTCAATTATACCCGCTGCGATGAGGGGAATCATCAGCTCGTGGTGTCCTACCAGGCTGATACCTGTTCCTTTTCCACAGGTCGGGCGGTTGACCACATTGGTCATGGGGCGGTAATGACGAATAAAATCAAGGTTGACTGTCGTGAAACTGCCAGGCTTGAATCCCAGGTTTCTGGCCAGGGTGAGGGCTTTGAGAAAAACCTCCGGCAGGATGACTGCTGACCCGGCATTTATGAACACTCCCTGCTCAAGGCGGGCAATCATTGCGGTAAAGGTTTTGAAATCATTGTGGCTGGCCCGCCCGCAGGCCGCAGCGTCGAACCTGGGGTGCATGTGGATGATGTCGGTTCCCATGGCGACATGAACGGTTACAGGTATGTCTTGACGAGTTGCAGCCGCCAGGATGCTCGATTCTTTATGGGGCAGGCCGGAGTCAGCAATCATTTGCCCTACAGCCTTTCCGAGTCCACAGTCGTCTTTTTTCGAATTTTCAATAGCTTCATTTAGAAATTCGCTTGTCTCTTTTGCCATGCCGAAGCTGCCGTCATCGAGGGCCGCGGCCACATCCTCCGATGTCTGTCCAGTCATGGCTATTTCAAGATCATGGATAATGCCGGCACCGTTCATGGAGATCATGGAAAGGATTTTTCTGTCAATCAGGTCAATGACAACAGGGTTGAGTCCTGTCTTGATCACGTGGGCACCCATGGCAAAATAGGTGGGCCTGTCGTTTTCAAAGGCGTTGACAACGGCATCGATAACTTTCCGGATATCTTTCCCTGCCAGTATTGCGGGCAGGCTGTCCAGAAACCTGTCAATCCCGCCGCCCTTATGCCAGGGTGCGGCAAAATCCCGGATACCCATAAGGCTTTTCCTGTCTTTGATGGAATGGGTCGTGACCTTCGAGAAGTCGGGCCAGTTCAGGCGGTCATCCATGAAACAGCTCCCTTTCCGTCAGGTCGCACAGGATATGGCCAAGCAGCATGTGGACTTCCTGTATCCTGGCCGTAACGGTGGAATCAACGCAAAAAGATATGTCACACAGGTCTTTTAATGTGCCTGTGTTTCCTGAAAAGCAGATAGTGGTCATTTCTTTATCTCTGGCGGTTTCAATACCGCTTATCACATTGGCGGAGGCACCGCTGGTGCTTATTCCCAGTGCAATATCGTTTTGGGATCCCAGCGCCTGTACCTGCTTTTGAAAAATATCGTCAAACGAATAATCATTGCCTATGCTGGTGATGACGGATGTATCCGTCGTCAATGCAAGTGCCGGCAGAGGTATCCGTTCCATCTGGAAGCGGTTGACAAATTCCGCGGCAATGTGCTGGCAGTCGGCCGCACTTCCCCCGTTGCCGAACAGCAGTATTTTCCCTCCCGCCCCAAAGGTTTTCGTGAACAGGGTCACGGTCTGCCGGATGGTGTCATCATGCCGGTTGAAAAATCGTTTTTTGGTATCGATGCTGTCGTTGACAATATTCTGGATCAAGGTTTTCATCGGGTATCCTGTAGTCAGTATCCGGATGCCTGCTGCTGCTGAGTGGCTTCCATTCTGGTCTGGATCTGATCGAGCCTTTCACTGAACAAAGCATTGTCTGGCTCGAGGTCTGTGCTTTTCCTGGCAAAGGTCAGTGCAATGGGCAGGTTGCGATTCTGGCGTTCCAGGGCGGCAGCCGCTCCCGAAAGTGCCTGTGCATCTTCAGGATTTAGCTTGATGGCTTTTGTAAAAGCTTTGACAGCTTTTTCCAGTTCGCCGTTTTCCAGGTATATCATTCCCCTGGATCGATGGGCTGCTCCCGCATCCGGGTTGAGCCGGCAGGCCTTTTCAAGATGGTAAAGGGCTGTATCAGTGTCCTGTTCCTGGAGCAGCAGTGTGCCAAGCAGGTATTCGATTTCAAAGATTTTTTTGGAAATGGCATGGGCTTTTTCAAGACAGTCGATGGCCTGTCTGGTAGGCCGTGTTATGCTGTAGACCAGGCCGGTATTGTAAAGCACCATGAGTTCATCAGGGTTTATTTCAAGGGCTTTTTGAAACTGGTGTGCCGCTTTATCAAGGTCATTCATGACCCCGTAGCATACCCCGAGGCTGTTGCGCAGGTTGATATCGTCAGGGTCCAGTACCAGGCCCTTTTTATATTCCAGGCTTGCTTCCAGGCAGTGTCCGAGCTGGTATCGCCTGTCCCCGCATATGTTAAGGGAAACCGCATCGAAATGCATTATGGTGCCCGGTCCTGAAAACGCTGCATGATCAAGGGCCTTTACTGCGTTTTCAAACGTATCCTTAACCTTTTCGCCTTCACCTGCCGGACAGAAACTGATACCAGCGGTGAGCCGGGCACTGGATGCTGCAAAAAGATTTTTGCCAAGCCTGGTGATCCGGTCTGTTATTTCCCGGTCTGTTTCATGATTGAAAAAGGCCATTGCAAACACGTCATTGAAAACATGTTCCCAAATCCCCTGTTCATGTTCCGGCATGTCACCGAAGGTGTCTTGAAACAGCCGGTTCACAATGGCAGGATCTGTCTGTTCTTCAGTTGAGTCCAAAGTGGTGATGTACAGCAGTGCACAGACGCAGCCGTTATTCAAACCGGCCTGGCCGGCCAGCCTGCCTTCAAATTCAGTGAACGGGCCGGTCGTCGTGAAAAGATAGTCTGAAAAATACCTGTCCGGTGGGTGTGCCGGTTGATTTTTCGGGTCGGATTCCAGCTGCATAAAATTGATTTCTCTGGAGATGTACCTGGTAGATGCTGTTGTCATGCGGTTCCTTTGGTGAAAATGGCTTCCAGGATATCGGCAATCAGGGCTTCCTGTCCGTCCTGTATGGTCCTGGGATCGAGGATGAAGCAATCTGTTTCGATACGGCCGATCAGTGCGGGTTTGCTGTTACGGGCACATTGTTCGAGCCGGGAAACCGACAGTTGCTGAGGTTTCAGGGTGATACAGCGGGTGGGCAGGGTCAGTGCCGGGTAGGACCCTCCGCCGGGTCTGGATGACAGGTCGGCTGTATTTATCTCAAGATCCGGCAGGTTTTTTTGTGCGATTGCGGACTTGAGAATTTCTGCCTGCCGGCAGATATCGTCAAATGACCGTGTCAGCATGCGCAGAGTGGGAATATGCCTGATGGCCTGTGTTTCATCCCGGTAAAGAGCCAGGGTGGCTTCAAGCGCCGCCAGGGTCAGTTTGTCGATGCGCAGGGCACGGGTCAGCGGGTTTGCCTTGACCTGGTCAACAGCATCCTTTTTACCCAGAATGATACCGGCCTGCGGGCCGCCAAGGAGTTTATCCCCGCTGAAAGTCACCAGGTCGACACCGGATGCCACTGTTTCTGACACAGTGGGTTCACTGGGCATGCCATAGGGGGCAAAATCGATCAATGTGCCGCTGCCCAGGTCTTCCATGACCTTGATGCCATGGCGGTCCCCGATGGCGACCAGGTCAAAGACAGGCACTGATTTTGTAAATCCCTGGATCCTGTAATTGCTGGTATGTACCTTGAGCAGCAGGGCAGTCTCTTCTGAAATGGCCGCCTCATAGTCACCGGGGTGGGTACGGTTGGTGGTGCCGACCTCCTTGAGCCGGCATCCGCTGCGGTTCATGACATCGGGTATCCTGAAGGATCCGCCGATTTCCACCAGTTCCCCCCTGGAAACGATCACGTCGGCACCGGAGGCGAGTGTATTCAGGGCAAGCAGGACTGCGCCGGCATTGTTGTTGACCACGACGGCACTCTGTGCTCCGGTCAATTCACACAGCAGATCTTCCACAGCGTCATATCTCATCCCCCTTTTCCCGGCCTTGATATTGAATTCCAGGTTGGCGTAACCCCTGGCAATCGTGTGAATATTCTCAAGGGCCTGATCACACAGCGGGGCGCGTCCAAGGTTTGTATGGAGTACCACGCCTGTAGCATTGATCACAGGCACCAGGCGGGGGGCCGCTTTGTCCATGGCCGCTGCAAGGATGCCGTCCAAAAGGCTGTTTTGGTCAATGGACGTTGTCAAACCTTTCTGGATATCCTGCCGGGTGCGGTCAAGCACATGCCTTATGGCCCAGAGCCGAACATTCCTGGTGATGGCTGAAAAATCCGGCCTGTCATCGATTTGGTCCAGCAGCACGTCCACTTTGGGCAGGTGCCTGAGTAACGCTTGTTTTTTATCCACAGGGTTCATGTACTTCCTATAGCAGCCTTAGCTGATCTTTGACAGGCATTTTGTCAATTATGGGCAAAAGGTCTTCCGGTGTCATTTCCAGTATCCTGAGAGTGTCTGCCAGAAATGCGGTCTGCAGTTTTTCGTGTTCAAAGCTGGTGCTGAATTTAGACATGATCAGGTCCGCCAGATAGACAATGTGGGTTATAAATTTGTTTTCAGTGGCTTTTCTTGGATTATGGTGAAAAAGGATCACGTCTGACAGGGCTTTTGAAAACTGCCATTTGCGGGCCAGAAATCCTCCGGCTTCACAATGGGTTACTCCCAGTAATTTTTTTTCGGAACGAAGGGCGGTGTCGTCATCATTCTGAAGGTTCCTGAAAAACAAGGGGGCTCCCCGGGCAATGAACTGATCCAGGACAACCTTTCCTATGTCATGGAGAAGTCCTGCGGCATAGGCGGAACCAGGCTGAGCTTTTTTGCATGACAATGCAATTTTTTCAGCCAGGACCGCTGTTCCGACTGCATGCAAAAAAAGCCCGCCTTTACAAAGAGAGTAACCTGAAACCTGGACCTGGTTGTAATAGGTGTCCACCGCAGCTGTGATGACGGATTGGATCAGGATCTGTTTTCCCATAAGCACGATTGCTTCTTTGAGCGTGTCAATTTTATAGGGTCCTCTGAAAAGAACGGAGTTGCAGATTTTCAGGGTCTGAGCGGAAAGCACCTGGTCACTGGAGAGTTCTTCGGTGATATCGTCAATATGGTACTGATCTTCCTGGAGCAGCCTGAAAATTTTCAGGGCGGTCTGGGGGATGGGAGTCAGGGTGTCTATTGTATGGCTGATATCATCCATGGTAGGCGGTGTAAAGTCATGAACGTTTCCGCCCATTTCATCCCAGGCCGGAGAGATGTCGGCCCGTCCTGTCGCCATGTCCAGCTCCAGGGTACAGGTGAAAAAGCCGCCTGTTTCAGATTTCAGGATTGGAATGCCGGCCGATGTCAGTATGGCCAGGGCGATGTCAGCCGAGCGGCCGCCGATATCCAGGTTCATGTCCTGGCGGGTGACCGGTCCGACCAGGGCTCCGCCGGCAACGGTCGCCTCCAGGTTTTCGTGCCTGGCACCTAGTTTGACCAGTTCATTGATCAGAAGTGGAATGCCTGAGGAGGCGTATTTTTCTGGAAATTCAGCTGAAAAGGAACCAGGGGGCTCTGGAAGGAGAATGTGGATCAATCCGCCGACATTCATGGTCCTGTCATAAAGCGCCACTCCGAGGCAGGTACCCAGAAAGGCCTGGAGAATCCTGTCGGATTTTTTCAGCGCTTTGTAGCTTCCAGCTGCAATATGTTCTGTGCGGTAATAATCCATGTGCCGTATGTTTTCATCATATATCGGGTCACACGATAGATATCACTAATCTGGCAGTGTTTTCAACCTTAAAGTGCTGCGGATTGAAAATCCGGCAGGCATAAAGATTGTCTGTGCTGCTGCCGATAAATAATATATTTGATATCAGGTCCAATGGAGGCCGGACAGATGAAAATTTCAGCATCGAGCCTGGCGCAGGCATCGGTTTATGAAAAGGACAGGCTGGACCTTTCTTCCACGCATGTTTCCAGGGCTTCCAGCATTGCCCCTGTTACTGCATTCGAGTCGGGACCATCACCTGGTACCCCTTCAGTAGAGGTGGACCAGGTGACAATTTCATCGTCAGCCAGAGAATACTGCCGGTTTAATTATACAGCGACACAGACAGCACGTTCGGTGGTTACCATCAAAGATACCGGTGACACCGTCACCCATGATCAGAAGACAGCGGTTGAACAGCTGGTAGGCAAGCTGATCAAAAAAGCACAATTGCAGGCCGCTTTTCCAGGCCGGGGAGAGGCAGGCTCTGCATCAGCCTCAAACAGGGTCTCCCCGGGATGGCAGATGGAGGTTTCCAGGTCGACTGTTCATTATGAGACAGCCCGGATGAATTTTGATTCGGCCGGATCAGTCACTACCGAAGACGGCCGGTCAATCGATTTTTCCCTGTCAATGGAAATGGCACGCTCCTTTGTCCATGAAGAATACCGGGCCGACCGGATCACCGTGATACGGGAAACGGTAGCGCTGACAGATCCTCTGGTCATCAACCTGTCCGGACGTGCGCCGGAATTGACTGACATGACATTTGCCTTTGACCTGGACTGTGACGGCCGGATGGAGCAGGTCAGCTTTTTGAGATCCGGCAGCGGGTTTCTATCCTTTGACAAAAACAACGATAACCAGATCAATGACGGAAGTGAGCTTTTCGGTCCGGTCACTGGAAACGGATTTGAAGAACTGACGTCATACGACCAGGATGCAAATGGCTGGATCGATGAAAACGATGATATTTTTTCACGATTATCGGTCTGGACAAGGGACGGTGAGGGAAACGATGTCATGATTTCCTTGAAGGATGCTGGAATAGGCGCTGTGAGCCTCTATGGAAGCAGCGGTGAATTTGACATTACCGGGCCGGACAACAGCCTGAAGGGCCGGGTCCGCAGCAACGGCATTTTTCTGTTTGAAGACGGCCGTGCCGGCAGTATCCAGCAGGTCGACCTGGCCTCCCGGCAATTGTCCCATACACCCGATACTGCCGGGGATTCCGGCAGGCCGGCTCCCCTGGAACAGTCCATGGCTGTCCGGGAAGGTATCATGACCGGAAACCAGGAAAAAATCATGGCTGCCAGGCAGCGTTTGCCCCGGAGTTCACAGACAGCATCAGCGCCTTTGGAAACAAGGGAAAACCGTTTTAAGGACCTGATGGAAATGGTTGAAAAAATGAAAAAAGAGTTTGAGAAAATCATGAATATTTCAACCGGTCCCCATAAACGTCAGGATTCACGGTAAAGGGCCAGCAGCCCGGACCGGGCCAGTTTTTTTATTCCAAAAGGAGCCAGCAGGGTTATGAGTTCATCAATTTCATTTTCTTTGCCCACAGTTTCAAAAATATAATGGGCCTGGCCCTCGTCAATAATGGCGCCGTTGTAATCTGCAATGATTTTTTGCAAACCTGCTTTCGTGTCCGGCTCAAAGTTGACGCAGATCATTGCAAATTCCCGTTTTACCGCTTTTTCGCCGGACATGTCCCGCAGCTTGATGACATTTACCAGGCGCCGGATCTGCTTCATGCACTGTTCGAGCTGCACCGGATGCGTGAGGGTTGTGATGGTTATACGCGACATTTTCGGGTTGGCTGTAGGGGCGCCGCAGATGGTTTCGATATTGTATCCACGGCCGGCAAACAGCCCTGAAATGCGGGCTGTCACACCTGGTTCGTTTTCCACCAGCATGGTCAATATATATTTTTTCTTTTCCATTATGCCTCTTTGTTTATCACTAGGTCATAATACCCGGTGTTCAGTCGGGTTTGTGTATTTCGGACAACTGTGACATGACTCTGTTTCGTCCTGACTGTTTAGCCTGGTACAGAAACCTGTCTGCATCCTTGACCAGGTTGGTCAGCAAAGATGTCTGCGGGTACGAGGAGACACCGGCACTGACGGTCTGCCTGATATTGTGCCTGGAGATAGACAGGGACTGGCAGAACCTCCTGATGCGCTCCCCATAGGTAAAGGCTTCTTCCAGAAAAAGCTCGGGCAGGATCATGCAGAATTCTTCCCCGCCATAACGGCAGGCAATGGCATGGTCCGGCAGGTGATCCATGATCACCTGTGAAATTTCCCTGAGCACGTCGTCTCCCACTTCATGGCCATGGTCATCATTGACTTTCTTGAATTTGTCAAGGTCCATCATGATAAATGAAAGCGGGGTCTGGTTTTTTTCAGCCCTGTCAATCTGCTCTTTCAGTGCCTTGTCAAAGAAACGCCGGTTCATGAGCCCGGTGAGTTTGTCTTCAAATGCCAGGGATTCAAGTATTTTATTCTTGTAAACCAGTTCGTCCTGCAGCCGTTTTATTTTGAGATGGTTTTCAATCCGGGCCCTGACTTCGTCCCGGCTGAATGGTTTGATCATGAACTCGCTGGCTCCGAATCTAAAACATTGAAACATCACATCCCGGTCCTGTTCTCCGGCAATGGCGATGATGATGGTGGATATATCCTTGACCAGGTTTCTTGCGTGCTGGCAAAGGTTGAGCTTGTCCTCCCAGGGATCGAGGTCCAGGATGATGATGTTCGGGATACTGACGTTCAAGTAGGTTTCCAGGTCATCAAGCGTGGTACACACATTGATGTGGGGGTTCATGAAATTCAGTGTCTTTTTCAAAATGGTCGGCAGGTTTTGATCCTGGCTCAAGATCAGGATGCCGCTTCTGGCATGCCTGGATGGGCGCTGTTTGAAAACCGAGTTCACTATGGTGCTCAGGTCATCCTGGGACACGGGTTTCTGGAGAAAATCCACGGTTCCGGACTTGAATCCTTTATGAAACTGTGCCTCATCCATTGTACCGCTGATGACCACGACAGGGATGTTTTTAAATTGCGGGGTGGCCGACAGCCGGCTGCAGAATTCAAAGCCGTCCATTACCGGCATTTCAATATCAACCAGGATCAGGTCGGGGCGCACTTCAGCCAGGAGTTCAAGGCCCTGGCTGCCATCCCTGGCTGTTTTCACGTCAAAATCCAGGGATGTCAAAAAGGCACTCAGGGTTTTCCTTACAGCGTTACTGTCATCGATAACCAGGGCCACAGGTGTCTCCCTGACCGATGACAGGCTGGACTGGTATGCGTCATAAAGCACCTGCAGCAGCCTGTCTTTTGTGAATGGTTTGACAAGGATGTTGTCAATATCCTGAAACTGCCACTGGTCGGCCAGAGATTCTTTCTGCGTGGTGGTCGAAAGGATCAATACCACCCCTGAAAGATCCGGGGCGGACCTGATCTTGAAAATAATGTCAGTGCCGTCCTGGAATTTAGGATAAGCCGGGCAGACAATCAGGTCAAACGATCGGCTTCTGACCAGCCGGCTGGTATCCAAAGCTGACGAGGAAAAGACATGAAGATCAAATTCAGTGCCCTCGAGAAAAGAACGGTAGAGGGTCACAACGGCATTTGAATCCTCGATGACGGCAATCGGTATCATAAAAAAGTTCCTACCAGTCTCCGGTGGATTTGTAAACCGGTATTTTATGCCCGTAGTACCGCATGCTTTTTTTTCCCAGGGGGAATGAAAAATGATTAGTGTTTGCTTTTTGGTCCCGGATCAGGGTATGTTCTTTGTCTTGCAGCTTTATTAATCAGTATCACAATAACAGGGTGGATTATGAAACAGGCCAAAGATTATCTTGTATTTCCCCTGGATTTTTCAACACTTGATCAATCGAGGGATTTTGTAAAAAAGCTCTCACCCCATGTGGGCATGTTTAAAGTCGGGCTGGAATTGTTCATAGGGCAGGGACCCGGCGTGATAAAAATGATCAGGGATAACAGTGACGCAAAGGTTTTCCTGGATCTGAAGCTTCACGATATCTCAAAAACCGTTGAGCGTGCCATGGGGCAGGTGGCTGATCTTGGTGTGGACCTGGTTACCGTTCATTGCGGATCTTCGCGTCAGATGCTCGAGGCTGCGGTTAAAGGCGCAAAAGGAAAGACCGGTGTGCTCGGGGTCACGCTGCTGACTGATATGGATGCAGCAGGCGTGGCTCAAGCAGGGTTCAAGGACAAATACAGCCTTGATCCCGGCCTGCTGGTCATGAAACGGGCCTGCACGGCCTTTGATGCCGGATGTTCCGGTGTCGTGTGTTCGGGAAAAGAGGCCATGCAGGTCAAAAAAAGGTTCGGGCCAGGTTTTCTGGCGGTCACACCCGGAATCCGGCCGGAATTTTCACTGCCGGCAAATGATGACCAGAAAAGGGTTGTTACACCTGGAAATGCGATTCATGCGGGCAGCGATCTGCTGGTGATCGGACGGCCCATCAAGGAGGCGGCAGATCCTGAACAGGCAGCCGTCCTGGTGCTTTCCGAGATTACATCGGCACTGGCTGACTAAGCCTGATCCAGGCCGAACGCGGTGTGCAGTGTCCGGACGGCAAGTTCGGCGTATTTATCGGTGACCACACACGAGATCCGGATTTCAGACGTGCTGATGAGCCGGATATTGATATTTTCGGAGGCCAGGGCCTGGAACATGGTGGCCGCCACACCGGAATGACTTTTCATGCCCAGACCGATAACCGATACCTTGGCTATGTCATCTGCCGTCAATACTTCTGTGGCACCGATTTCTTTTCCAACTTTCCGTGTAATTTCAACGGCTTTTTCAAAATCATCCTTTGTCACAGTGAAGGTGACGTCGGTTTCCCCTCCGGACCGGGTATTCTGGATAATCATGTCCACCATGATCTCCGCGTCAGCCAGCGGGGTGAAAATCTTGGCTGAAACACCGGGTTGATCCGGTACGCGTTTGAGCGTTATCCGGGCGTCGTTCATGTCGCATACAATCCCCGAGACCACTACGCTTTCCATGTCGCTGCTTTCATTGACAACCATTGTCCCTTCCTCCTCGCTGAATGATGATCTGACATGAACCGGCACATGATATTTTTTGGCAAACTCCACGGACCTTATCTGCAGGACTTTTGCGCCCAGGATAGCCATTTCGAGCATTTCCTCGTATGAAATTTTTTTAATCTTGCGCGCTTTGTCACATATCCGGGGATCCGTTGTGTACACTCCGTCCACATCTGTATATATTTCACAAATGTCCGCTTTTATGGCCGCGGCAATGGCAACGGCCGAGGTATCTGATCCGCCCCGTCCCAGGGTGGTGATGTCCCCTGCAGCGCTGGTTCCCTGGAAACCGGCCACGACAACTATATAGCCTTCGTCCAGTGCTGTTTTGAGCCTTTTGCTCTGTATATCTAGTATCCTGGCCTTGCCGGGTATGTTGTTCGTTATAATTCCTGCCTGGAATCCAAGAAATGAGCGGGCCTTGTATCCCATGGATTTTAGAATTATTGCCAGAAGGGCGGCGGTTGTCTGCTCGCCGGTGGCAAGAAGGACATCGAGTTCATGCTTGTCAGGAACTTCTGATGCATTCCTGGCCATCGTGATCAGGCTGTCTGTCACTCCGGCCATGGCAGACAGAACCACTACAACCTGGTCTCCTGAATCTGCCGTTTTTGCCACGCGGCCGGCTACATTGCGAATCCGGTCAATATCGGCAACAGATGTACCCCCGTATTTTTGAACTTTTACTGCCATGACACCGCTCCCATGCTTAGACGGTATTGTTTTTCAGGGAAAATAGAATGTCTAACAGATTTGATGCCGAGTGTCCAGAGCCTGAAAAAGAAATTTTCCGTGAATTGTCAGGACGTGCCGTAAATTCAATGGTCAGGTCAAAGTGAAAACCGGAATCCTCCAGCAGTCCGGGCCATTCAACTGCCAGGACGCGTTTTTGGGATAACAGATCCTCGAACCCGGTATATTCAAGCTCTTCAATGGAGGAAAGGCGGTACAGGTCAATGTGGCAAAGGGTCAATCCATTTGATTCAATGGGGTATTCATTGATAATCGTAAATGTCGGGCTGGTGATGTAGCACTCCCGAGGTATTGTCAACCCCTTTGCCAGACCCTGTACAAAGGTGGTTTTTCCGCTGCCCAGGTCTCCATTCAATGCAATACAAAATCCTTTGTCATAACCATCGAGGGCAAGGTGTCCTGCCAGCAGACGTCCGGTCTTTTCACCCATGTCAGCTGTCTGGCTGCTGTCGGTGGTTATGGTGGCATGGATTGTCATGACGGTTCCTGCAGGCATCGTGGGATTGTTTTGACAAGATCGGAAGCAAGGAAACCGGGACCGCGGTTTTCTTCGTAAAGCAGGTCCCCGCATTGACCGTGGAAAAACACGCCGACAGCGGCGGCATCTTCCTGCCTGAGGCCCTGTGCTGTAAATCCGGCTATCATGCCGGTGAGAACATCGCCCATGCCTCCGGAGGCCATGCAGGGATTGCCGGCAGGACATATATACACAGATCCGTCCGGATGGCAGACCAGTGTCTGTGCACCCTTCAACACAAGAATCGACTGGAACTTTTGTGCAAAGCGCCGGCCGTGTCCTGCCCTGTCGTTTTGAATATCTGCACTTGACACGCCTGTTAGTCGGGCCATTTCACCTGGATGAGGGGTCAATACGGGCTGATGGCTGGCCTTTTTCAGAATTTCGGGCATATCAGAAATACAGTTCAGTGCATCGGCATCAAGAACGAGGGGGACAGGTGATGATTCTATCAGGTTCCTGACCAGGTCCCTGGTTTCCGGTCCGGTGCCAAGTCCGGGTCCAAGGGCCAGGGCGCTCTTTTCTTCCGCCTGGTTGAGCAGAACAGCAAGGTGCCGGTTTTCAAAAGCCCCCGTACCGTCATCCGGTACGACATCGGTCATGACCTCGGTCAGGTGGGGACCGGCAACATGATAAAGGCTTTCCGGTATTGCCAGTGTCACCAGGCCTGTTCCGCATCGCATGGCGGCGTTTGCGCACAGCACGGCAGCGCCTGTCTTGCCGACAGATCCTGCAACCACCAGCAGGTGACCAAAATTTCCCTTGTGGGCATTGAAGGACCGGGTCGGCAGGAGACCTCTCATCTGCCTTGTTTCCATGACAGCCATCCACAGGTTTTCATCCCGGGCGATATATCCGGGAATACCGATGTCTATAACCTCGAGGCGGCCTGTGTATTCATTCCCGGGATAAAGGACAAGGCCGGGTTTGGCAAAAGCGAAGGTGGCCGTTGCCGTTGCCCTGACCGCAATGCCGCATGGTTTGCCGGTATCTGCGTTCAGGCCCGATGGTATATCCACGCTGAAAATGGGTTTTTCAAGTTCGTTGAGCAGCTGGATGACGGATTTTAAAAAACCTTTTACATCAGATTTCAATCCTGTTCCCAGAATGGCATCCACATAGATGTCATGGTGCCTGATCAGATTTTTATGGTCTTCCAGTGCTTTATCGTCCGGAACTTCAATCACTTTTCCCGAGGCGTTTTTGCGGCACAGCCGGTCAACCAGCTCCAGGTTGTGCCGGGCATCCCCCTGGACCTTGTCCCTGGATGAAAGCAGTATCATGGTTGTGGGAACGCGTTTTTCCATCAGGTACCGGCCTATGACAAAACCGTCCCCCCCGTTGTTGCCCCGGCCGGCCAGGATACACACGGATTTGGAATGGATGTCGCCCATTTGCCGCAAAAGCATGTCAAAGGCGCCCCTCCCTGCATTTTCCATCAATACCTGGCCGGGAATGCCGAAGGATTCAATGGCGGTTTTATCCATATGCTGCATTTGCCGGGTGGTAGCGAGTTTCATTTTTTTCTCCTGTTCATGGGCAAGATTTATTCTGCTGCTGCTCTAAGGGCAGCTCGATGATGAAAGTGCTCCCGGATCCGGGGTTGGCGCGCACCCTCATTTTTCCCTTGTGGTCGTTTACGATGATAAAATAGGATACAGACAGGCCTAAACCTGTTCCTTTACCCACGTCCTTAGTAGTGAAAAACGGTTCGAACATGTGCTTGCGGGTGGCTTCATCCATGCCCGGACCGTTGTCCTCAATTTCAATTTTCACACCACCTTCCATGGAAACCAGGCGAAGAACGAGCCGCGCGGGGTTTGTTACGTCAGCCTGGTCATGCATGGCCTGGGCAGCATTTTTAAAAAGATTCAAAAGAACCTGCTGTATTTTGTTCCTGTCACAGTAAACAGGAGGCAGGTCTGGATCAAATTCAGTTACAATATCGATTTTTTTGAAATCATACTGTTTTTTCAGGTTGTAGTCGCTTCTGGCCAGTTCAACTGTGTCCATGAGAAGCCCTGCCATATCTTCGGGTTCAAAGACATCATCACTTTTTCTGGCAAAATTCAGCATGTTTGTGATAATTCTGGCAGCCCTGTTTCCGGTCTTTGTGATGGTTTCCAGTTTTTCCAGGATGCCCCTTTTTTCCATATAGGCCTGAATGGTTTTCATATCAATGCCCATTTCTTCGGCCACCCGGGTGTTGGCAGGCAGATCATGGGCCAGCCGCTGGTAAATCAGCTGGGCATTCTGCATCATGCCGGCCAGGGGGTTGTTGATTTCGTGGGCCATGCCCGCGGCCAGGCCGCCGATGGACATCATTTTTTCCGACTGGATCATCATCTCCTCCAGGCGGACCTTTTCTGTAACGTCATCGATCCTGATAACGGCTCCCTCAACTCCATTGGTCACAAGCGGATAGATGATGATATCCTCATGGCGGGTCTGACTGTTTTTGGAAAAGGTGTTTTTCAAACTGGTTTTTACCTGTCCGGCCTGGATGCTCTGTGTAATCCGGTCCAGGTGGCGGGCCAGCCTTGGAAATACCTGGTTTACCGGGCGGCCCAGGGCTTTTTCAAAAGGGATGCCCGTTTCCTCCTGGGCCTGCAGATTCCACTGGGTTACCTGCTTTTGCCGGTTGACACCCACCAGGATAGAGGGCATGGAATCTATGATATTGAAAAGATAGTTTCTAAGCACGTTGATTTCATCCATGTTGTGCTTGCGCTCAATGGCCAGGGCGACCTGGTGGGATACGGAAACAAGAAGGTCCTTGTCATTGGGGGTGAAATAATCCGGATCATGGTAACTCTGGATGGCCATTACACCGATGACGGTTTTGCGCACGATCAGGGGTACACCGATCCATATTTTCGAGGGAGTACCGATTATCCGGTTTTCAGCCGCCCGCTCCATCAGCATGGATTCTGTCAGAAAAAGCGGTTTCTTGGCCTTGATCACTTCTCCTGTAAGCGACATGTCGACATCAAACGTTTTTTCATAAAGTACTTCCGCGTCATATTCATCCACAAAGAACGGAATTTTCAAGGTGCCTTTTTTTTTATTGTAGATGGCGATATAGAAATTGGGCAGGGCCAGCAGGTTGTTGAGAGCCCTGTAAATGACCGGGTACAGCTCTTCAAGGTTGTCGCTGGTCATGACTGCGTTGGAGATATCAAACAGGGTCCGGGTCAGTTTCTGGGAAAACCGTGTGGTGCGGGCCTCTTTTTCCAGGGTCCTGATTTTTTTTTCAAGAATCCGGATTTTGTTTTCCAAGTGGCCGGACATGGAATCCTCATTGGTTTTCACTGGCAGTCTCCTGTGATCTCCCGGTATCTGAAGCAGGATACCAGGTGATCGTTGACCATTCCCACGGCCTGCATGTGTGCATACATGATGGTGGGGCCTGTAAATTTGAACCCCCTTTGTTTCAGGTCTTTTGAAAATGCATGGGACTCCCTGGTGGTGGCGGGTATGTCCCTGACACGTTTGAATTCGTTGATTATCGGAGTTCCGTTGACAAACCTCCAGGAATAGGCGTCAAAAGACCCGAATTCTTCCTGTATTTTCAAAAATGCCCTGGCATTGGTCACTGCGGCATTTATTTTCAGGCGGTTCCGGATGATCCCGTCATTGTGCAGTAGTTTTTCAATATCGCTTGTTGAAAACCGGGCAATTTTTTCGGGATCAAAACCGGCAAAAGCCGCCCTGTATGCATTGCGTCTTTTAAGGATAGTCAGCCAGCTAAGACCGGCCTGTGCACCTTCCAGGATCAGGAATTCGAAAAGCCTGCAATCGTCATGGACCGGTACCCCCCATTCTCCGTCATGGTACCGGATATATGCATCATCACTGGTGCACCAGTCACATCGTTTCATGACCCTGGCTCCTTGGCTGAAGATAATGGTGATCTTGATATGAAATCATACCAGATTCTCTGCCGGACTTACAACAGGTTTTATGTTTAGTGCTTTGACTTTTATCCGGATAAGACCTATATTAACCACAATGACAAGCCCCGGTGAAAAGGATGTTTGCCGGGTATACAGCTTAAGGATTGCCGGAACAATGATGAAAACCAGCTTCAGGATCGGCTCGGGATTTGATGTCCATGCGCTGGTCAAGGGCCGGGATCTGGTTATCGGGGGGGTTTTAATTCCCCATGAAAAGGGCCTGTCCGGTCACTCCGATGCCGATGTCCTGCTGCATTCCATCTGTGACTCAATTCTCGGTGCCCTTGGCAAGGGTGATATAGGGGACCATTTTCCTGATACCGATCCCGATTACAAAGGGATATCCAGCCGGGTACTCCTGGAAAGATGCGTAATGCTGATGACCGGTTCAGGATACGAAACAGTCAATATTGACTGTACGGTGTTCGCCCAGAAACCCAGGCTCGGGCCCTTGAAATCACAGATGGCCGAAATCATTGCCGGTATATTGCAGATCGAAGTCGACCGGGTCAATATAAAGGCCACCACGACGGAAGAACTTGGTTTTACAGGGCGTAAGGAAGGCATCGCCGCCCACAGCACGGTATTAATTCAATCCATACAGGAACAGTTATGACATTACGCGTTTACAATACATTAAAAGGGGAAAAGGAGGATTTTGTCCCCATCGACCCTAAAAAGGTGTCCATGTATGTATGCGGCCCGACCGTATATGATACAAGCCATATAGGCCATGCCAGGTCGGTGGTCGTTTTTGACATGATTTACAGGTGGCTTCTGCATCATGGATATAAGGTGTGTTATGTCCGGAACTTCACGGATGTGGATGACAAGATTATCAGGAAAGCCAATGAAACAGGGGAAGACTGCCTTGCCATCACTGAAAAATATATCAAGGAATTCCATGACGAAATGGATGCACTCAATGTGCTCAGGCCCACGATCGAACCCAAGGCCACTGAGCATATCGGGCAGATTGTCGATTTCATAAAGCGCCTGATAGACAAAGGCAAAGCCTATCCTGTCGATGGCGGGGACGTATATTTTTCCATAGATTCGTTCAAGCCATACGGCAGGCTGTCAGGCAGAAAGGTCGAAGACATGAAGGCCGGCGCCCGGATCGCCGTGGATGACAAAAAGAAAAATCCAATGGATTTCACCTTGTGGAAGCCTGCCAAAGCAGGGGAACCCAGCTGGGAAAGCCCCTGGGGCAAGGGACGTCCCGGCTGGCATATCGAATGCTCGGCCATGAGCCATGAATACCTGGGCAAAAGTAT
>CAYNHL010000062.1:0-21135 GCA_964397015.1 uncultured Desulfobacterales bacterium
AGCTTGATAGCGCTATCAGTACACGAACAGATCCACAAGTTCCGGGGGATTGCCGTTTTTCATTTCCACAAGTCCCCTGTTGGACAGCCGGAGTTCTCCGATCACCACAAGGCCGATCAGGCTCATGGTCATTTCAAATGAAGGATGGGGGCATCCGATCTGCTGCATGGCGGTTTCAATGTCACACACATTTCTGGCAGCCGTTTCCATGGATTCAAGACCCATCAGGCCGGCGAGGGGCAATGCCATGTGGGCCAGGACCCGACCGCTGTCCACCACTGCAATTCCCCCCCTGGAATCGATCAGGGTGTTGGCGGCAAGGGACATGGCCGCATCATCAGTGCCCACAACTAAAAGGTTGTGGCTGTCATGGGATACCGTGGATGCATAGGCACTTTCCGGTTTGAACCCCGTGCCTGACACCAGGCCGAGCGACCGGGAACTGTCCGCCCCGTTCCCGGGTTTATGCCGGAAAAACATGGCAGCCTTTGCAATATCCTTTTGGGGATCTGCCAGTATCTCTCCTCTGGTTACCCGCATATTTTCAATTTTTGAAACTGTGTTGACACTGCCTGGAATCAGCTGGATCACACGGGCCGTCACCCCGGATCCAGCGCTGCATGAAATCTTGAAATCATTTTCCGACAGCGGGTCGAGGTGGACGGTGTTGACTGCCCAGTCAGGATAGCGGCAGCCCGGGATATCCACTGCAATATGACCATGTTCCGCAACAAGAGTACCGTTGGTGTACACCTGTTCGATCCCGAACCCGGTCATCGAATCCACTACCAGGATGTCCGCGGCCCGACCCGGGGTGAGGGATCCGATCCACCGCCCCTGTTCCAGCATCTGGGCCGCGTTTATGGTGGCCATCTGCAGGGCGGTGACAGGGTTTAGTCCCAGCCGGACAGCCTCACGGACCACCCGGACAAGATGGCCTTCTTGGCTGATGGTTGCCGGGGTCACGTCATCGGTAACCAGGGTGAAAAACCGGGTATCCATGCCAGGATTCCCTGTGATGGCGGGAATCAGATTGGGCAGATCCAGCCAGGCACTTCCGTACCGCATCTGGACATACATCCCCAGTTCTGCACGGGCCAGGGCCCCTTCGGCTGTTGTGGTTTCATGGTCTGCAGTCATGCCCGAGGCCACATAGGCGTTCAGCCCGGCAGCATCATCACCGCCGAAGTGTCCGGTCAGGATTTTTCCTGCCCGCAGCCCATGGCCGGTGATCTCATGTACGGTCTCATCGCCGTATACCACGCCTGGAAAATTCATCTGTTCACCCTGGATAAAGGCAAGGCCCCGGTTATAGGCATCTCTCACCTCCTCGGGACCGATGACGGCGCCGGCATCCTCCATCCCCGGCAGGGAGGGGACACAGACCGGCATGGCGGTCAGCACATTGAGGGGCAGGTCCCGGGCGCTTTCCTTGAACAGCTCGAGGGCCGCCATGCCCAGGACATTGGTGATTTCATGGATATCCGGGCAGATGGTGGTGGTACCGTGGGGCAGCACCCCTTTCGCAAAAGCGGGCAGATCCACCATGGAGCTTTCCACATGCATGTGAGAATCGATCAGGCCGGGGCACAGGTATTTTCCTGTAACATCCACGATCAGTGTATCTGCATCGGTCCGGATGTGCCCGCAGCTGCCGACAAAGGCGATAGTTCCCCTGTACACGGCAATGTCACAGCCGGGCCTCACCCGGGCGGTGCAGACATCCACCAGGTTTCCGTTTTTCAGTATCAGGTCAGCCGGCAGGGTTCCCATGGCAACCGCTGCAAGTTCCCGGGTAATCAAATGGCGCTTGAAAGGAGGCATATTCATTTCTTGATCCAGGAAGATATACACCTGATTTTCAAGGGAAATTCATATATCCCATTGACAATATCCGCTGCCGCTTTCTGGTCTGAAAGCACCTGCACAAGGTTCTTCTGGAGCGAAGAGACCACAATGGCCAGGTCATCTTTTGAATACAGATCTCTTACTTCAGATGCAAAACCGGGCCCGGTCATGTCATTTAAAAAAAGATCGGTTATGATCAGGCCGGGTTTCTGTGCCAGGCAGGATTCAAATGCATCCTGGGTACTGAGAAATCCTGCAGGATCTCCACCGGCGGAAGTGATCAGGCGGGCGTAGACCTTCAGCACGGTTTCAGACCTCGAGACAACAAGTACCCGGGGCAGCTTTTTTCCTGATCGTTCACTTAAAAGGGCCTTGTATTTTCTGGCTGTAGCTGACAGCCGGCGTTTTTCCAGGATCGACACATATGTTTCAAGAACCTGTCTGGGTGCGTCTGTTAAAAGATAGTTCGAGACTATATAAGAAAAAGTGTCTGAAGACAGCAGCTCCTCCATGATACAAGTAGCCCCGGCATCCACGATGGCCTGCGCCAGGAGAGGGGCCACCCTGGTACCGGATTCAATTTTTTTCCTGATCTCCGCACTGACATAATCGGTCAGGTTTTTATCCAGCGCCCGGGCCGCCGCTATCCTGACAGCCGATGTGTTGTCTGACAATCCTTTCACCAGGCCGGCGGCTGATTCCAGTTCAGCAAAATCGCCCAGCAGATCATAGGCGGCAAACCTGATGCCGAAAACAGGCGATTTTGCTTCAAGAAGGGAAAAAACCCGGCTGGTTATGGTCACCGGCAGGGTCCTTGAAAAAATTCCAAGTGTCGTTATAACACGATCATGATCCCCGGATGAAAGCCCGGGCATAAGAAAAGGCAGGGCGGTCCGTCCCAGCTCCTTGAGTTCGGACCAGGCCCTGTAACGTGTGTCCAGGTCATTGGCTCCAAGCTTTTCAACCAGGCGGCCGGCCGGGGAAACATCTTTGTCATCTGCCTCATTACCGGGTGATTCACCCGGGTTTTTTCCCTTTAAAACAGCGATAGTATCCAGGATATTCTGGTCGCATTTTTCGGTTTCAGCCGCCTGCACCAGCCGGTTCAAGGCAGGCGGGGTACCGATCCTCTCCAGGGCCTTTACAGCTTTGGCTTTGAGTGTTTCATCATCGTAAAAAATGAATTCGGCCACGTCATCGACCATGTTCTCGATTCTTTCCCTACCGATGGTTTCAATGATTACGGTAAGCAAATCTATACGGGTTTCATTGGAAAGGATATGCCGGATCAGGCGCGATAACCGCTTTATTTTTCCATCGCCCAGGACCCTGAAGAGGATAAGGACAAATTGAAAATTCAAATGCGCACGGTCGGTTGTCAGCTGTACCAGCCGGTCCGTAAACTCAGGATCGAAACTGTTTTCAAAAAAAAGAAAATCAATAAGGGCAAGGGCGGTTTTATCCGGCGCCAGGGCCAGGGCATGCAGCACTTCCAGCTTGATATTCCGGGACTGTTCAGGCAAATCTTTCAGCAATGTTTTGGCCTGGTTGATATTTGAGGTATTGATGCTGTTTTTCACTTCATCGATATACCGGGTCATGTGCTCTGGCCTCCAGCGGCATCCGGGTATCCTTCAGGATTTTCTTTCTGCCAGTTCCAGGTATCCCGGCACATGTCATCCAGGGTCCGCTTCGCCCGCCATCCGAGCTCCCGCTTCGCCCTGGACGGATCAGCCCAGCACGCGGCGATATCGCCTGGTCTCCTGTCTGTTAAAGTATACGGTATGGTGATGCCGGATACCCGTTCAAAACTGCGGATCAGCTCGAGGACTGAATACCCGGTTCCTGTTCCAAGGTTGTAGACTGCCATGCCGGGGTTTTCAAAGAGCTTGGGCAGCGCCCTGATATGCCCTTCGGCCAGGTCCATGACATGGATAAAGTCCCTGATCCCGGTACCGTCGGCAGTATTGTAATCATTGCCGAACACATTGACATGGGGAAATATACCCGAAGCAACCCTTGCGATATAAGGCATCAGGTTGTTGGGAATGCCTTTCGGGTCCTCGCCGATACGTCCGCTTTCATGGGCGCCGACCGGGTTGAAATATCTCAGCAGCGCGATATTCCACAAAGGGTCAGATCGATGCAGATCCCTGAAGATCTCTTCGATCATCAACTTGCTCCTCCCGTATGGATTTGTGGCCGACAGGGGAAAATCCTCTGTAATGGGAAGGAATGCCGGCTCACCGTAAACCGTGGCTGAAGAAGAAAACACGATGTTTCTGACATGAAACCGCTGCATGGTTTCAAGCAGGACCAGTGTGCCTGCGATATTGTTATGGTAATACTTGAGCGGCTTTTCAACCGACTCTCCTACGGCCTTGAGCCCGGCAAAATGAATCACGGCATCGATTTCACCGGAAGAGAACACGGCATGAACGGCTTGAGGGTCCAGCAGGTCGGCCCGGATAAAGTCAAGCTGCCTGCCGGCAATCTCCTGAACCCGGTCCAGGGAATGCTGCGAACTGTTGGACAGGTTGTCCAGGACCACGACCTGGTATCCCTCGTCAAGTAATGAAAGGCAGGTATGGCTTCCAATATACCCTGCCCCTCCTGTGACCAGTATTCTCATAATGCATATCCCAAAAAATTTTACAATTAACGGCTGGCTGTACTATACCAGATGCTGAATGCGACTGCAACAATCTGACTGCGTCAGCTTTATTCGGCAAAGCTGACAAAGCTTTACCTGCAAACTTTTTACATGCTGCTGTCATGTTTCAAATCATTTCCCGCCTTGACATGACACCTGCTTATGATTAAAATATAGGATGTTCAGGCACAACTTGTTTTTACCTGAAAATTATTATCCATAAAGGAGATTTTATAATGATTGAACTGACAGAACCTGCCAAGGGGCAGATCGAAGAGTATTTCCAGGGGCGGGAACCGTCACCTATCAGGATCTTTCTCAACTCCGGCGGCTGAGGTGGTCCCTCGCTTGCAATGGCTCTGGATGAGCCAAGAGAAAGTGATGACACGTTTGATGTAAAGGGTTTGAAATTTGTCGTGGACAAGACGTTCATGGACCAGGCCCAGAAAATAAAAATTGATTTTTCAGGCATGGGATTTCATCTCGATTCCAACATGGATCTAGGTGGCCAGGCCGGCTGCTCCGGGTGCGGTTCATCTAGCACCTGCGGCTGATCTAATATACAGTACCATCTCTCACCGGCAAAACGGTCCATCCATGGGCCGTTTTGCCGGCACCTTTTTTGCTGACACCACAGATTTTCCCTTCCCGGGTTGACCGGCGGGGTGCCTCCATGATACCGTATCCAGCATACAATGACCTTTGGTTTTTCTTAACAAGGATACAATAATGAAAAGATGCACTGGTGTCATCTTGATTTTCCTGGCTGTTTGCTGCCTGGCGATTACAGGCGGCGGATGCTCCGGTGAAACAAAACAGATAACAAAGCAGATCACGGGAAACTGGACACGGTTCAAAAACCACAATTATATTCTGCTGATCATTAAAACGAACGGAACGTGGGACTCCTCTGTCCGGATGACCGATGCCACATCCAGGATTGTAAAGTCCAAGGGTTCGGCTGATGGCACCTGGCATGTGGAAGGCAGCAGCATTATTTTCTCGGTCGCCAATTCAGACATTGACACTGTCTGGAAGCCGGGAGAAATTGTTTTCTATGAAATCCTGCAGCTTGAAGACGAACTTCTGGAACTGAAAGATGACCAGGGCAACACTACGACCTGGAAGCGCAACCGGCCGTCAAAGCAGACTTTGACACCTGAAGACGAGAATAGAATCCTTTCCATGAAACCGGTCACGGTCAACCTTAACAAAAACAGGTCGGCCGACAAGGACAGGTATTTATGCCTGAACATGGCCCTGCGGCTCAAGGAACTCGTACCCGGCACACCGGTGCCTGCCATACACCCAAGAGCCCGTGATGCCGCCATTGTTTACCTGAGTTCCCTTGTATTTGAAGATGTCAGGGACTTTGACCGGGTCAAGGCACAGAAGAAAAAACTGATTTCCATCATGAATCCCTATATGGACGACATGATCAAGGACATTGAAATAGACCATGTCCTGATTGCTTCGAGCATGACAAAAGTGGAAGAATTCATCATCGAACATACCCTGTCCATGGTCCAGCCGGACGGGGAAGGCGAAACCGGCGACAACGGCAGGATGGAAACACAGGAGGAATAAAGGGGCGGCATCAATCCCTTGACTTGAAAACGATCAGTGTCCCTGACAGCACATTTATCCGTGCTGTCTGGCCGACCAGCCTGTTGGAGACACCTATGGTCGATCCCATGACCAGTTCAGCCCCATTCAGCGGATATAAAAAGCCTGTCATGGTCACACCGGTGACTCGCTCACTGGCCGGCAGCACAGATACCAGTTCGCCGGGACGGCCCTCGATCTCCAGCCGGTCCGTAACCAGGTGGATCTCGTTATGGCTGTCAACCATGCGGCAGCTGATCTGCCGGTCCACCAGTTTTTTGAGTAAAAATACATTGGCCATGGTATGGTCCAGCCGGGTGCCTGATCCGCCGATCAGGGTGATATCTTCAGCCCCCTGCTCCACTGCCAGTGACATTGCCAGCTCGGTATCGGTGGCATCCTTGTCCGCCGGGTAGCGGACGAACCTGACCTTGTTTTTTGTAAAAAAGGCCTGGTCGGCCGGGGCAATTGAGTCCAGGTCCCCGACAATCACGTCCGGCAGAATACCTGTCCTGCGAATGTGCCCGGCTCCTCCGTCTGCACAGATCACTAAGTCCGATGACCGGATCATGTCTGAAAACATCCGGGGATCATCCAGGCGGCCGCTGGCCATAATAATACATTTTTTCATTGTCCATCTATACCATGAATGCCGGTCCAATGAAATATGGATTCTTTCATGCCATATCTTGACACTTGATCAGTATCACTATATTTTCCGGGGAAATGAAACCGTTCACCACCATAAACCGGCTTTTTCTAAAGGAGATGTTCTGGCCTTTTTTCATCAGCCTGTTTTTTTTGACATTTGTCTTTCTGATGACCCGGATTCCGGAAATCACCCACATGGTCATGAATTACAATGCCGGCCTGGGTTCTGTTCTGCTGCTTGTCGTTTATACCATCCCGAAATTCATGGAGTTTACCATCCCCATGTCCGTCATGATCGCTGTTCTGCTGACCGTCATGAAAATGGAAGGAGACAATGAACTCCTGGCCATCAGGAGCAGCGGGATTTCTCTTTACAGGCTGCTGCTCCCGGTATTCATCTTCTGCCTGACCGGCATGCTGCTCACCCTCTGGGTCACCTTCTACGGAGTGGCCTGGGGAAGGTATTCAGCCAAACTGACCTACCAGGATCTCATCGAGTCCAGCCCGGATTTCGCCCTGCAGCCGCGCACCTTTTACCTGGATATTGACAATATCATGATCTATGTCAATGGAGTGGATGTCCAGTCCAGGCAGCTTACCGACATTTTTATCGAAGACAGGACAACCCGGGACCTGGTCAGTATCTATACCGCTCCTTCCGGTATCCTCCTGGCTGACAGTGACCGGCAGCTCTACACCCTTCGCCTGTACGACGGCAGCATCAACCAGGTGGACCTCAAGAACGGGTCATCAAACCACACCGATTTCAAATATCTTGATAAAAATATCGATCTGGGCCTGATGGCTTCTGAGAAAACAACCCTGGACAAGGAGCCGGATGAGCGCAACATCAATGAACTGATCGACTATATCAAAACAAATAAAAACAGCCCGGATCCAGTTATTCACAGGACTGCGTACCTGCAGCTCCACGAAAACATCGCCGTTCCGTTTGCCTGTTTTTTTCTGGGCCTGCTGGCATTTTCCACAGGCATCAGGCCAGTATCCAGAAAACGGTCAGCCGGTTTCGGGCTGGGCATTCTTTTTTTCCTGGTGTATTATTTACTGCTGGCCGCAGGATGGGCAACGGGTGAAACCGGCAGGTGCCCGCCTGCAGTTGCCATGTGGACACCAAACCTGCTGATGGGAATGGCTGGCCTGTTCCTGTTGAAAAAAAATGCCGCCCATTGACAAAAACACAGCCCCGGGCTGTTAACCTGGAATAGACATGTCCATTTTATACCGATACTGGTTCACCGCTTTTTTCCGGATTTTTTTGATGGTCCAGATCATCATCCTGGCACTGGCGGTTTTCGTGGACTACCTGTCACGGCTGGAGCGGTTTCTCAATGCGGATATCACCCTCTGGGGGGCGGCAGGATATATCCTCCTGAAAGTCCCGTACTTCTTTGTGCAGTTCATCCCGGCCAGCATCCTTTTGTCGGCAGTCACACTTTTCGGCCTGATGAACCGTAACAACGAGCTTCTTGCAATCAAATCCAGCGGAATAAGTGTCTATCACCTGATCAAGCCCGTAGTGGCCGCAGGGCTTTTTCTGGCAACAGCGACCATTCTAATGAATGAAACACTGGTGCCGGCAACCATGTCTCAATCCAATGCCATCAAGTTTTCGGTCATAAAAAAACAGGAAATGGCCACTTCCAGAAAAGATATATGGGTCAAATCCGGTTCCAGGTTCATACACATCAACTATTTTGACGTCACGCGGAAGAAGGTGTCAGGTATAACCATCGCTGAAATGGGTTCAGGCTTTCAAATCACGCAGCGGATCGACGCAAAAAGCGGGGAGTACAGGGATAAAAACTGGTATCTCGAACATGCTGTTGTGCAAAAGTTTGACCACGACAGCGCCGATTACCAGTCAAACAGCGTGGACATGCTGGTCATGGAACTGGACATCAAACCCGAAGATCTGGTCGAAGTGGTCAAAAAACCCGATGAAATGACCTATAGAGAACTGAAGCAATTGATGATCCGGGTCGAAAATGACGGCTACGACGTCACGCGCTACCGGGTGGACCTTCATGGAAAAATCGCTTTTCCTTTTATCTGCCTGATAATGGCAATTACAGGCGCCGCTGTGGGTATGCGGGCCAGGGTCAGGGAAAACCTGCCACTTGGGATCGGCTTTGCCGTGGTCATTGCGTTTTCGTACTGGGTGGTATACGGCTTTGGCATGTCGTTAGGATACGGAAATATCCTTCCGCCTGTCATAGCCGCCTGGGCAGCCAACTTCATCTTCCTGTGCCTGGGCGTCATTTTTTTAATAAACGTTGAATGAGACAATACAATTCAAGGACAAGGCATGCTGATCCTTTACAACATTCTGCTGCACACAATCCTGCTGATAATGCTGCCTGTCCTCCCTGCAATATGGCTTTTTTCAAAGAAGCGCCGCCAGAACCTGCTGCAGAGACTGGGTTTCAACCACGGCTTCACCAGAAAAGAAGAAGGAACAAGGCGCATGTGGATTCACGCCCTGTCAGTCGGAGAGGTCAAATCCGCCCTGCCCCTGGTAACCGCACTCAGGCAAAAGTATCCGGACTGGTCCATCGTTTTCACTTCCACTACCGTTACAGGCCAGAAAATGGCCCGCGAACTGTATCGATCCCGGCCACCCCTTGCAGACCAGACAGGGTACTTTCCCTTTGACTTCCCCTTTGCCGTGAAAGCCATCACACGAGGTATCGGTCCCGACCGGGTCATCCTGGTTGAAACCGACCTGTGGCCCAATTTCATCCATTTTCTCAAAAAATCAAGCATACCGGTCATCCTGGTGAACGCCCGGTTGAGCCGCAGGTCTTTCAAAGGCTACCGAATGCTCAGGCATCTTTTTCTGCCTGTACTGGCCAACCTGTCCCGTATTTTTGTCCAGACCGACCAGGACCGGGAGCGCTATGCAGCTTTAGGCCTTCCGGGAAAAAAGATAAGCGTGGCCGGCAATATCAAGTTCGATCAGCCCGCATCCCCGGGCAGAACTGTGCCGGCCACTGATGCCGGTCATCGGCTCAAGCTGTCAGACCATGACCTGATGTGGATTGCCGGAAGTACCCATGAAGGTGAAGAACAGATCATAGGCAGGGTTTTCGCCCGGCTCAAAAAGCGTCATCCTGCTCTCAAGCTTATCCTGGCGCCCCGGGATCCCGGCCGTTGCCCTGCCGTACTCTCCCTTCTCAATCAACAGGAACTATCGCCCCGGTTATTCACCCGCCCGGGCCATGACCCGGAGAGCGCCGATATCATACTGGTCGATGTCATGGGTGTGCTGGCAGGTCTTTATGCCATTTGTGACATAGCGTTCATCGGGGGTTCCCTGGTTCCCGGGGGCGGGCACAATCCGCTGGAAGCCGCGGCCTGCGGCATACCCGTTTTGTTCGGGCCCGGTATGGATGATTTTTCACTGATAGCACAACAGATGGCGCAAAACAAAGCAGCTTTCATGGTGGCAGACCATAATGAGCTGTACCGCCAGACAAACCGGTTGCTGGCCGACTCTGCCCTGCGGCATGACATGGGAACAAACGCCCTTGAATTCTTCAACAGCCGGCGCGGCGCCGTGGCAAACATCCTTGAACAGCTGGAGGAATCCTGTCGTGAATAACTTCGTTGCTGCTCCCCTGCTGTTCCTGCTGTCACTGCTGTACAGACTGGTCGTGCATACCCGGCTGATGCTCTACAGGCTTAAATTATTACAAACCAGAAAACTTGACCGCCCCGTAATTTCCATCGGCAACATCACGGCAGGCGGAACCGGCAAGACCCCCATGGCCATGTACCTGGTCCGCTTGATCTCCGGCATGGGCTGTTCCTGTGCAGTGGTCAGCAGGGGCTACAAGGGCAGCCTGTCGGCCCGGGGCGGAGTGGTATCGGATGGTACCAGCATTTTCATGACAGTTGAAGAATGCGGTGACGAACCTTTCATGATGGCCCAAACCCTGGCCTGCCCCGTGGTGATCGGAAAAGACCGCTTCAAGGCAGGCTCTCTTGCCATCGAGAAGTTTTCGCCCGATGTCATTGTCCTGGATGACGGGTTCCAGCATATCCGGCTTGCAAGAGATCTGGATATCGTTCTGATGGACGCGTCATCCCCCCTGGGAAACGGCCGCCTGCTGCCTGCCGGATTACTGCGGGAACCTTTAAAGTACGGCCTTGCCCGTGCCGACATCATCATTTTCACCAGATGTCCATATAACATGGACAAAATAGATATCGATCGGCATATGAAGTTACCGGAAAACCTCCTCCTTTACCAGAAACCATGTTTTCACGCATCCCACATTCCCATGATTTACAAGGTGATCTTGAAAAACAGCTCTCTTATAAAATTAAGCCCCGGTGATATAAACCAGCTCAGTGGTCTTACCGCCATCGCTTTTTCAGGTATTGCCAGCAACAGTGAATTCCTGAATACCCTTGAAAAGGCCGGTGTCAAAGTCATGTCACACCTTGAATTCAATGATCACTACCGGTACAGAAACAATGATTTTGAAAAAATCAACCAGGCGGCTGCAGAAACAAAAGCGGCCGTTATCGCCACGACACAAAAGGATTTTGCAAGGCTTTCCGGTGACTGCCGATGGGAAACCACCCTGGTGGTCATCGGCATCGACATCAAAATGATAAACGGAGAAGACAGGCTCAAGTCCATATTTATGAAAAAAAAGCTAAGTTAAATGAGATTGACAGGCAACTTCTCTGGATATGACATTTTCTGAACCCCTGTTAGATTGGGCAACAGGCATCACCGATCCGCTTTATAAAATGTGCAGCCCGCCCGCTTGATGTGGGAAATCACGTCCTTGTCGCTGATATGGCTGAAAATGGACAGATCAAAGGTATAGGGCAAAAGCAGGTTGTCAAGATCTTCCATGATGCGATAGAGGATATCCAGTTCCAGGTCTTCTTTGCCGCATAGAGCTATGTCGATGTCAGAGCCGGTTTTGTAGTTTCCCATGGCGCGTGACCCATACAGTAACGCTTTTCTGACCTGCGGATACCGGGAAAACACCGCACGGATCTGATCCAGATCTGCCTGTTTGAGTCCAAACCGGGACATCATTCATCCTTGTTTTTGAGGACATTAAAGGTCTTTTCAAGCAGGGTGAATTCAGCATAATAGGTATTGAAAACCTCATCTGCAATGGCATCCGCCACTTCCTGGTTATAGGTGTGTGTGGTCAGGGTACGGCTTCTGATCATGTCCATCCATGCCTGGCCGTTTTCAACCAGACCGCGCCTGAAAGCCAGACGGAAAGCATCCCGACTGCCGTGAATACCGGTTTCACCCTGGTCTTGAAAATAATCCTTGATAGTGTTCCAGGCCAGTTCATAGGTATATTCAAAAGCCTGGATCAAGCCCTGTTTTTCCAGCTCATTCAACTCTTTTTTTTCAATGAATCTGGATAATTGTCCAAGGGCTTTTGAATAATTACTTAAGCGCTGTATCCATCGAATATCTTTTTCTGACAAGTCAGCCTCCGGCAATATTTTATCAATGCGGTTGAACAGTTTACTGGTAACACAGGTAAAGAGTGAAAACAAGCCTGACCCCGGGCATCATCGTTGAAGCCCGAAAGTTGAATAATATCTCAACTTGAATTCAATTACCATTACAGGTATAAAGGGACGGACTGATTTTACTGAACTGAAAAGAAAAACCCAGGCATGACAAACGACCGCATGTACAAACTCATACGCCTTTTCATCCTCTTCCTGGGGTATCTTCCCCGTGGTGTGACCCGGTTTGCCGCCGACGGGATGGGGATGGCATGGTATCATCTGGACAGGCACCGGCGAACCATTGTAATAGACAATCTCACCCATGCCTATGGAAAACGGTACTCTCCCGAGGTACTGCAGAGCCTGGCCAGGCGGATTTTCAAAAACATCTGCAACATTGTTTTTGATGTCGCATGGGCTTACAGGCTCAAAGACAAGGACATCCCTGCCTTTTTCAGTGTTGAGGGACTTGAACACCTCGAGGCCGGCCTGAAAAAAGGGCACGGAGTGTTGATGCTCTGCTGCCACATGGGCAGCTGGGAACTCATGGCAACCGGATTCGCCCTTGTGCCCTACAAGCCTTTTGGAATATACCGCAGGCTTGACTTTGCCCCCCTGGACAAACTGATCCTTGAATTCAGGGAAAGATTCGGTACCCGGATGATCCCTTTGCGCGGTGCGGGGAAAAAGATCAATGCCCTTTTGAGAAAAGGAGAAATAGTCGGCACCCTGCTCGACCAGAGCGTAGACTGGTATGAAGGTGTATTTGTGGATTTTTTCGGCCGGCGGACCTGCACAAACAAGGGAGTTGCCGTACTGGCAAGGCGGACCCGTGCCGCAGTGGTGCCCATGTACCTTTATAAAAAAAACGGCCGGTTTATCATACGGTTTGAAAAGGAACTGCCGTTGCAGGTGACGGACAACCGGATAAAGGATATTGAAGTCAATACCCAGACATATATGAACGCCATTGAAACCATTATCAGAAGGCACCCCGAGCACTGGTTCTGGGTGCATAACCGCTGGAAAACCAGGCCATACTGCCTGCTGGAGCGGCAAGGAATGTCTTCGACATCATGACCCGCAAAAGCCTTGTGCCGGCCCCTGATGCCCGGATACTGGTCCGTGCCGCCAACTGGGTGGGTGATGCCGTCATGACCACCCCTGTGCTAAGGGCCATTCGCAGGCACAGCCCGAAGGCCCGGATAACGGTACTGGCAAAACCCTGGGTGGTCCCGGTATATGAACACAATCCCCATATTGACGACGTGATGATATACCAGGATAAAGGACGACACCGCATGGGCACTGGCACCCTGACACTGGCCTTTGATATCAGGGCCCGTGATTTCGATTTTGCCATCCTTTTGCAAAATGCGTTTGAAGCTGCCCTTATAGCCTTTCTGGCAAGGATTCCCCGCCGGGCCGGATACAATACCGACGGCCGTTCCCTTCTTTTGAACCCGGCTGTCAGGCTCTCTTCCGAACTGAAAAAAAAACATGTAATCAACTATTATCTCGGCCTGCTCCACGGGCTCGGTATTGCCGATGACGGCCCTGAAATGGAACTGTTTCTGGCCGAAAAGGACCTTGATTTTGCCCGCTCATTATTAAAAAAGCAAGGCATTGACACCAGCGCCCCTGTAATCGGTATCAATCCAGGTGCAGCCGGAGGTACGGCCAAACGCTGGTTTCCGGACCGGTATGCAGATCTTGCCCGAAAGATTGGTTCATTGAGCCCCAACCCGGTATTGATTTTCGGGAGCCCCGGCGACGAGGCTCTCGGGGAAACCGTAAACCGGCTGAGCGGCAGCGCCTGTATCAATCTTGCGGGAAAAACCACACTGGGACAGGCCTTTGCCCTGCTCAAGGCCTGTGACCTTTTTATAACCAACGACTCCGGGCTGATGCATGCCGCTGCCGCACTGGATGTCAGGCAGGTTGCCATTATCGGATCTACCGACCATGTTGCCACGGCCCCTTTCAGCGACAAGAGCCGCCTTGTCAGGGTGCCTGTCCCTTGCAGCCCCTGCCTGAAACCGGAATGCCCCACGGACCACGAGTGCATGGACCTGATCCATGTGGACATGGTCCTTGATCAATGCAGCAGCCTGTTATCTTCATTAAAAAAATGACACGACCAATACTCAATGACATAAACCGGATACTGATCATCAAACCCAGCGCCCTGGGCGATATCGTCCACTCGCTGCCCTTTCTGCACGCTGTAAAGACAAGGTTTCCCCATGCCGAAGTGGACTGGGTAGCAGCCCATGGCCTGCACCGTTTTCTCGAGGATCATCCCATGATCGACAACCTGTGGGTGATCAAGAAAGACAAGTGGAAAAAACCGGAACGTATCTTTAAAACAATGCGTGAACTGCATGGATTGAAAAAAGCTCTTGCCGGCCGGAGGTATGATGTGTGTATCGATCTGTCCGGTCTTTTCAGAAGCGGAGTGATGTCCTGGGCCTCAGGGGCAAAAATCAAACTCGGATTCAGGGAGTCCGATGAAGGCAGCCCTTTTTTCTATACCCACAGGATCCATGGCAGCATGGAAATCCACGCCATTGACCGGTACCTTGAAATCGCCAGGTTCATGGGGTGTGAGCCGGGCAGGATTGAATACCCATTTGCGCCTTATGACCCATACCCTTCCATCATGAAATCTCTGCCGGACAGGTATGCCGTCATGAGTCCCTCTGCGGGCAAACCTGCCAACCAGTGGTTTTCGGAACGGTTCGGTCAACTGGCCGCACGGCTGGACATTCCGGTGGTGGTGGTTGCAGGAGCCTCGGACAAAAACGTGGCTGACGAAGTGGTCAGACATTCAAAGGGAAAAGCCATTTCCATTGCAGGAAAAACAGGGCTCAAGGACCTTGTCGCAGTCATTGCAAAAGCTGTGTTCTTTGTCTGCAACGATACCGGTCCCATGCACATTGCCGCGGCCCTGGACATACCGGTATTCGCCATTTTCGGCCCGGCCAGCCCGGTGAGAACCGGACCTTACGGCAACGGTCATACGGTCATTCAGCACCCCATTGACTGCAGCCCGTGCTATGCAAAAAAACCATGCGCGCATTTTGGCTGCATGGAAGGTATCCGGGTCGACACCGTACACAGGATCATAAAGGCAAAAATCCAACCATGATGAGCGTAGGTGTTGTCGTAACCACTTATAACCGGCCGGATGCACTCAAAAAGGTGCTGGATGGCCTCTTATCCCAGACCCGCCCGCCGGATACCATCGTGATCGCGGATGACGGATCCGGACCCGGGACCCGGACCATGCTGGCCCCGTACCTTTCAGACCAGAATGTCAAAATCAGACATGTCTGGCATGAAGACAGGGGATTCAGGGCTGCCATGATTCGAAACCGGGCCATCCTGGAAGCAAAGTCAGATTATATTGTCCTGCTGGACGGAGACTGTATCCCTTCACGGCATTTTATTGCCGATCATGCATCCCTTGCCCGCCGGGGATGTTTTTTCCAGGGAAAACGGGTCCTGGTTTCCGAAAAAGCCTCGGACAGCTTTGAATTTTCAGACACACTCTTTTTTTCCAGGCTGCTTTTGCATGCCGCTAAAAAAAACTTGTCAAACAGTCATCATATCATTAGAATACCTTATTTCCCCGCGGTTCATGTATCAAGGACAAGCGGCGTCAGAAGCTGTAACATGGGGGTGTTTCGCAATGATATTCTGGCGGTGAACGGATTTAACCATGACTTTACCGGGTGGGGCCGGGAGGACACCGAATTTGTAATCAGGCTGACCCGATATGGTCTGAAAAGGAAGGAACATCCCTTCAAGGCGATCTGCTTTCACCTGTGGCACCGGCAGGTGTCCCGGGATCACCTGCCGGCCAACGATGACATTCTTGCCGGCACCATGGCCGCAACCGGCTTTAGATGCCGGCAGGGCATCGACAGCCTGTAATCGATGTATTTCAGAGGATATACATGTCAAAGATTTCAGTCTATATTATTGCATATAACGAGGAAGACAAGATCGGCCCTGCCCTGAAAAGTGTTGAATGGGCGGATGAAATTGTAGTGGCCGATTCCTACAGCACGGACCGGACAGCCATCATTGCCCAGGACCATGGGGCAAAAGTCGTCCAGGTGAGATTCAACGGGTTTGGAGACTTGAGAAACCGGGCCATGGCCGCCTGCAGCCATGAATGGATTTTCAGCCTGGACGCGGATGAACGGTGCACTTCAAAAGCCCGGCAGGAGATTGAATCCATCATATCGGATGAAAACAGCCTGGATGCCTACTATATCCCCAGGAAAAACTATTTCATGGGAAAATGGATCAGGTATGCCGGATTCTATCCGGATTACCGCCAGCCGCAGCTGTTCAGAAACGGGGCGCTGTCCTTTAGACCGGATGCCGTCCACGAAGGATATGACATTGTCAGTGACCGCTCCGCCGGGTATATCAAAAACCACATTATCCAGATCCCGTATAAAAATCTTGAAGAAATCATGGACAAGGCCAACCGGTATTCATCCCTGGGTGCGGAAAAAATGTCCCGGACCGGTGACCGGAAGGGCCGCATGGCAACAGCTTTGACCCATGGCCTGTGGTCGTTTTTCTCATTGTATGTTCTCAAGCTCGGCTTTATGGACGGATGGCCCGGGTTTATCATTGCCCTGGGCAATTTTGAAGGAACATTCTATAAATACGCCAAATTTTACCTGCACCAGAAAGGAATGAGTTCTTTTTTTGACCATGAAACGCCGGACAGCTAAAAGGATTCTGTCTTTTTTTTCATTACACAATCCATTTCAACCAGGAAAAAGGTGTCATAATCACGGGTAACCGGGTAGAGCCCGGTGATCTCAAACCCTGCCTCGCGAAAAACAGACAGTGCGCTTACATAGTCGGGCATTCCGTCATACAGGGGGACAATGGAAATTTCAGACTGCAGGCCTGCAATATTGTCCAGGCAGCGGCCGGCACCTTTGAACACCTCTATATCGTAGCCCTGGGTGTCCATTTTCAAAAAGACCCTGGGCGGCAAGTGGCTGACTGACTGGATCAGGGAATCGAAAATATCATCGAGCCGTTTGACCGGAACTTCAAGCTCATCCACCACCGGAACCTGCTGTGCCCTGATTTTTGAGGCATATTCGCTGGGAGGTAAAAACGAGGTAAACGCGCTGGCCCTTGTTACATGAAGCTTTTGGGTTCCGGTTTCAGCGCCGAGGGCGAAGGGATGAACCTCCCACCGGTCATCGGCAATGGAGGTGATAGCCCTGCAGCAGTCCGGAATCGGTTCAAAAGAAGCAATCCTTCCTTTATAACCTGTTTCCCTGAGCATGCGGCCGAACTGACCGGTATTGCCCCCGACATCGATGACCAGGTTGATCTCCAGGTGAGCCAGCAGGCGTTTGAGATGGGATTCAATGGTGGGATGATTCCGGTTGACATGAATCAGGTCATATCCGAACGCCTGGGCGATCCTGTGATGAAGCCTCATGTTACAGGGTCCTTGTCAAGGGGTTGACATGTTTTTTTCAATTCGGGCCACATCTTCGGCCAGATCGATTTCCGGAGAATCATGGGGTGTCACCACGACCCTGATCCTGTACCCATGTTCCAGGACCCTCAACTGTTCGAGTTTTTCCGCACTTTCACATTCCGTGGTATCCATGCCTGCGATTGTACGTAAAAAATGACGGCGATAGGCGTAAAACCCCAGGTGCTTGTAAAACTCCACACCACTTTGGCCATCCCGGGGAAAAGGGATCTGGGCCCGTGAAAAATAGAGGGCATCTTTGTTGCGGTCAAAACAGACCTTTACATCCTTTGGATCGGTTATTTCCCTCTCATTTGTTATCCGGCAGGCCAGTGTGGTCATCAACAGGTCCGGATCAGTGTCAAACGGCTGGATCAACTCGGCCAGGACCACGGGTTCAAACACCGGCTGGTCGCCCTGTATGTTTATGACAATCTCGCTGTCCGCCACTTCCAGGATATCGGCGGTCTGGGCCACCCGGTCGGTTCCCGACCTGAGATCCGTGCCGGTCATGACCGCTTCGCCTCCGAATCCGGTTACAGCGTCGAAAATCCGGGAATCGTCCGTAGCCACTATGACCCTTGTAAGGATACTGGATTTTTCAGCCTGCATAACCACGCGCCGGATCATTGGAATACCTGCGACAGGTGCCAGGGGTTTTCCCTCGAACCGGGACGATCCCCACCTGGAAGGGATAACGGCAATGGTCATTTTGTGTTTTCCTGTAATTGGATATGAATATTTCTACATGAGTTCATACAGGGATCTGACCTTGTCTCTTGTCATGACTGATTTCCAGTTTTCACCCAGGCAGTTTTCCCACAAAGGATCCAGGCCAAGGGTCACGGTGATCATGGTCTCCATCTGTTCTTCGGTGATGCCGGCGGTGACACCACGGGGCAGCTCAATGTCGTTTTTTGACATCATCTCGCGGAACCTGGCCACCCCTTCGGGATAGTAATCATCGAGCACGTTGAAGGTGATGCAGCAGCCGATGCCGTGATGGGTTCCAAGCACATAGGACAGCCCGTAGGACAGTGCGTGGCTGGCTCCAACCTGGGAATAGGCGATACTCATGCCCCCGAAAAACGAGGCCATCATCAGCTTGTCATCCCTGTCCGGGTGGTGGTCTATAAATACCTGGCTGCAAAGTGACAATGCCTTTTCACCATAGGCTTTTGAAAATTCGTTCAAAAAAGTTCCGTTCAGTGACTCAACGCAGTGGATATAGCAGTCCATACCCGTATAAAACCACTGGTCTCGAGGGACATTTTTAACAAGTTCAGGGTCCAGGACAACCTGATCGAATACGGTATAATCCGAATTCAGTCCCAGTTTCTTTTCAGGTCCCGTCAAAACAGTTGTCCGGGACACCTCCGCCCCGGTCCCGGAAAGCGTGGGCACGGCAATATGGTATACGGCAGGATTTTTTATCAGGTCCCAGCCCTGGTAGAGGGTGGAAGACCCTTCATTGGTGAGCATCAGGGAAACAGCCTTGGCAAGGTCCATCGTGGAGCCGCCGCCCGTGCCGATCACCGCACAGGGGAGGTTCGGCCTGAATGCCTTGACCCGGACGGTCAGATCATCTACGTAAGATGTCTTTGGTTCATCATCGACATTGACCCAGAGCAGCATATCGTTATCCGCCAGGGGAAGACGGGTTTCCAGCAAGCTTTTTTTGAATACATCGTCCACGACAAAGACAGCCCAGTCACCCGGTTCCCTGCGCCGGTCATCGACAATGCCGCCGAGCTGGTCAAAACTGCCGCGTCCGAACAGTACATTGGAAATCATTCGAAAATTTCTAAACATTTGTTATCCTTTAAAAGCGGTGTAGATTCTCCGGATACGCGTATCGATGTCCTCATCGGTCCATCCAAGCATGATCTGCATCGAAAGAGTCTGTTTCATGATATCATCGGATGCAGCCAGGGTAAGTGACTGGTAATCCGGCAGGGGGGCGGCAAGCATCACGGGCGGCCTGGAAGCACCCTTGAGCTGCTTGAGGTGGTGCCATTTTCTGAAATAATGCCAGTTGTTGTCGTACCAGTAAGCACAGGGTACTTTTTGTTCTGACAGGGCACCTGCAATCTTCCGGGTCTGTTCTTCACCTTCTATGAAAAAAGAGAGAAAGGTGGCTGAATCCCCTTCAGGATCAGGCAGTTCCCTGAAACTGACTCCGGGAAGACCCGCCATGGCCGCCTTGATTTTCTGTTTGTTTTTTTGTTGTATGGCCAGGATCCTGTCCAGCTTGCCAAGCTGGGCCAGCCCGACGGCCGCATTGAGTTCGCTGATCCTGAAATTGGTCCCTATGATGGGATGATCGTCAGCGCCCCTGTCAGGCCCGCCCAGGTGATCATGTCCGTGATCTGCATACTGGTCGGCCAGCAGATAGACATCCCTGCTGTCAGTGACAATGGCACCGCCCTCTCCGCAGGTCACTGTCTTTACCGCGTCAAAGGAAAAACACCCTGCATTGCCGAACGTTCCTAAAGCCTGCCCGTTGAAACTTCCACCAAGACTCTGGCAGGCATCTTCGATCAACATGAGGCCGTGCCGGTCACACACCGATCTTATTTCGTCGATCCGGGCCATCCCGCCGCACATGTGAACAGGTATAACCGCCTTTGTACGCGGGGTGATGGCAGGTCCCAGGGCATCCGGGTCCAGGCAGAGAGATTTGTCAATGTCACAGAATACAGGCACAGCCCCCAGGCTGATGACCGCCTCGAATGTCGCTACAAAGGTAAACGGCGGGATGATCACCTCGTCACCGGCCCCGATGCCGCATGCCGCCAGGGCCGTACACAGGGCGGCCGTGCCGCTGGAACAAAGATGTGCATATCCGGCCCCTGTCACCCGGCACAGTTTTTTTTCAAATTCCGCCGCCTTGAAACGGCCTTTTCTAGCCCCTTCAAATCCATACCTGAACAGGACACCTGTCTCAAGCACCTGTGCGACCTGTTGTCGTTCCTCGTCTCCAAATATTTCAAACCCCGGCATGAGCGCCTCCTCGTTTTGATTAGCAGACACAAGGGTTTTACCACATGACCGGTCCGGGTGGCAAGATCTGCCGAAATTAATTGACAAGAACAAATATGGTGCCTACTATTTCAAAAGTAAGAGGAATCATAATCACTGAAGTCCGAAAGCCAGTCATTTACAAGGGAAATAACCATGCCGGAAAATGATAAAAAAAATAGAAATGACGAATATAAGGGATTTGAACAGGGCCCCATCAGACCACCGAGCGAAGCCTCGAGCCTGCTGATACGGTTGACCCGGAATTGCCCCTGGAATCACTGCACCTTCTGCCCGGTCTATAAAAACC
>CAYNHL010000063.1:0-20847 GCA_964397015.1 uncultured Desulfobacterales bacterium
TCAAAACTGAAGCCGTATCCATCAAGAGCCATGTTTTCATAGTTCACTATTTCGTAATTAATAGCGTCAACAGTATTGACCCCGTTGGCATTAAAATTGCCAAGACGTCCTGTAAGCCTTTCCATGGTCAAATCGAGAATATCACCGCTGCTCTGGCTGAAAGTGATGTTTCCCCTGGCCAGAAGCCCCATTGCGTCAGTGCCCTGGACCGCATTCCGCCTGTCCTCTTCAGGGTTGCATGCCACGATGTATTCCCACTCAGTGCCGGAAATCATGTCATAATATATGGTTACATCATGGGTGCTTCCCAAAGAATCATAGGCCCTGATCGTTGTCTGGTATTCATAATTGGTACCTTCAATATAGGTATCTTCTTCACTGCTGTCCCAGTTATTGGAAAGCACCACGGACCGGCTTTCAGCATCTGCATCCAGGTTAGTTATCGCCGTGACCCTGGAGCTTCTCCTGGGCGGATTGGTAAATGACTCAAGGACAAGGTCGGTGATGGCGCCGACTTCGTCACCCGTCTCTTCATCCAGCTCCCAGCCCTGTACCATGTACCCCTCGGGATTGACCAGCTCACCTTCCCGGTTGAACAAAAAATTTCCGGCGCGGGTGTAGAACATGTTTTCAGAACCGGACTGGCGGACAATGAAAAAACCTTCTCCGCCGATGGAAAGGTCCGTGGTCTTGCCCGTGGATTCAAACGATCCCTGTCCGAAATTCTGGGATATGCTGCCTATGGACATACCGCGCCCCATCTGGTCTGTTCCGGCCAGGGTTGCGACATTCTCATAAAGGGTATCGGCAAATGTCGAGCGCCCTTTTTTAAACCCGATGGTGTTGACATTGGAAATATTGTTTCCAACGGTCTGCATCGCGTTTCCCATGTTTTTCAACCCGCTGGTACCTGTAAAAAGTGAGCTTGATAATGACATAATTTATCTCCTAATCTATTTGCACTCGGCATTCATGCCTGGTTCTTTTGTCGTCCCTGAATCCTGCCATGCCGCTTGTAATCAATTGATGCTGGTTACCGAATCCGGTAACACCAGCCGGCCGCTGTTCTCCATCACCAGATACTGAAGGCCGTTATAATACCTGATAGCTGTTACCTGGTCGCTTGTCGAAGCCTGGAATGCATTATCCGCTGTTTCAACGACATAATAGTACAACCCGTCTTCCGCCTGATTTCCGTCATTGTCCATCCCGTCCCATGCCACCTGGTTGGTCCCCGATTGTACGTCATCCGAAAGAACCACAAGGCTTCTGACCAGCTGGTCGTCCTGGTTGTATACCTGGACAACCGCATCCTCCGGGGCCTGAAGATCAAATTCAAGATCTCCTCCCGAAACAGCATTGTTTTCGACAAGAACGGCAGGTGCATGGGCAGTTACATTTTTCCCAAGATAATCTGCGGCTGTCAGCTGGTCTGCCGGATCCTGAGAGTCACCGAAAACGGCCAGAATGGAACCGGCATCCACAGACATCCCGTCGACTATCAGGTAGGGAACGTCATTGTCATAAATAACCGCATCCACTGTACCGGTAACCGTACTGGGAATCTCTTCAAACCCTGACCCGCTGTTGGCCATGATTTTATACTCGTAAGTACCGTCAGCCACATTGTTGCCGCCCATATCCCGGCCGTCCCACTGGATGTCGTGTGCGCCGGCGGTTTCCTGGCCGTTGTAGAGAGTTCTGACGACATGTCCATTTTCGTTGGTAATGGTGATCATGACATCTGCTGCCTCTTCAAGCATGTATGATCCCCCGGAAACCGCTCCGGCAGAGACATCCATCGTGTTCTGCTTAACCGTGACTTTCTTTCCCACATAGCCGAACAGATCCTGGTCACTGCCTTTTTCAAAAGCAGTTTTCAGCTCACCCATGGCCTTGTTGATATTCATGAGCTGCTCCAACTGGGAAAACTGTGCCAGCTGGGCTGAAAAATCAGTACCTTCCATAGGATTGAGCGGATCCTGGTTTTCAAGCTGGGCTACAAGCATGGTCAGGAATGTATCCCGTCCCAGGACATCCTCTTTTTTCTCTGTTACCTGACCGGCTGTCCCGGTTGTATCCGCGATCTGATTCAGGTAGTTGCTTCCTGAGGCATTGACTGTCATAATTTTCTCCCTTATGCCACATAATGCAGATGACCGTCTGCATTTACGGTATTGAGTGATTCCCTGCCGGCACTGCCCTGCACCGGTAAGCCGTCGTCTGCACCGGGCCTGGTTTTTCGGTTTTTATTATTTTTCGCAAACTGGTCCGCCTGGTTCCTGGCATCGGCCATGGACTGCCTGAATTCACTTCCAAGATCCACCTCGAAGCTTTCAAGGTTGATCCCGGCACTGGACAATGCTGTTCTCAGTTCAGTTGCAGTGGACATCAGCATCTCTCTTGTCCCCTGGTGTTCGGTCATGATATTGACCTTTATACTGCTTCCAACATGGTCGATCACCATTGTCATCCGGCCAAGCTCCGGCGGCTTGAGCTGGATACGCAGCTCACTTACCCCCTGGTTGACCGCCCTGACAAGACTTCTTCCTACCTGCCGGGCCACGTGGGCCGGCAGATCCCTTGCAGCAGGCCGGGCAGCGGATTCGGCAGACCCGAAACGCGATTCCATGGATCCGGCACCTTTACCTGAAAGAGGATTGATATCTGAATTTTTAGATAACAGCGACTTTTCCGGCTTTGCCAGCATGGTTTCAAGGTCGCGGGCTCTCAATGCTGTGTCTTCCCCTGCCTTGCCGGCGGAAGGCTCGGGAACCTGTATCTGGCCAAACAGGGATTTTGTACTTGAAAACCCTGACGGATCGTTTTTGGAAACAGAACCTGCAGGATCGTTTTTCGAAGAAGAATTTGATAAAATGGACGAGTCAGCCCCCTGCCGGTTTACCCCAATGTTCATCCCTGGACCCTGTCCCGCGATCAGAGCCGCTTTGGCAGCCGAATTTGCAGGGCTTTGGGCTTCCTGGAGCCCGGCTGCCCCTGTTCCGGCATTAGACTGTCTGATATTGGCCATCATGAGTGCGAGCATCTGCCGGATTTCTTCTGTCTTTTCGGAATTCAACGAATTCAGGGCGCTGTTTTTTGAAGATGTGCCGGGTTCTGCGGCACCGGATGCCATATCAACAAGGCGGTCACGCAATGATTCAAAGGCGGATATCAGGTCTGAAAGTGTGAAAGACTGCTGTGATTCTGAAGACACATCAAGGCCAAGGCCTGAAGCAAGCATCTGTAATTGATCAAAAGTCCCTGACAGGACCGGCTCATTACCTGACAGGAAAGCATGTTTTTGAAACGAATGAAGATTTTTGATCAATTGATCCAGGTTGACACCCTGCCTGTTGTCAACCGCATCTGCAAGAATGGACTCTCTGTCCCGGGGTGAAATGGCCATCATGGACATCAATGATTCTATATAAGGTACTGCTGAAACCGGCAGCCAGCTGCCTGCTTCAAGGTCACTGTCCTGCGGATCGCCTTCTGCAGCCATACCGGAGTCATCCATCATCGATGCAAGTGCGCCGAAGCAATCCTGGATGGTAAGCGTGCTTTCCGCCAGTTTATCATACAGTTCCGTCATCAATTCAGTGACGGCACCACTGTCAAAACCCGCCTGGAGTAATAAAGCTTCCAGGGCTGCAAGTCCCTCGGCATTTATGGTCATCTCCTGCAAAGAATCAGGTGACCTGCCACTCAGAAATGATTTCAACTTTGACAGGAACCCGGATTCCCCGGCTTCAGCGAGCTGGCCGGCCAGGTCATCCAGCTGTTTTCGAGTACCGGCTCTTGTACCGTCGAGAGAACCGGGAAGCCTGTTTTCGGCCTGTTCAAGCATCCGGCCCAGCTTCCTGGAAAATACAGTATCCCTGGGCAGGCCTTTCTCCTGTCCGGCAAAAGAGCTGTCCTGGAGAGCTCCTGAGACCATATTCATGAACACTGAATTTATATTTGCACAATCAAAGCCCATTGCATACCTGTTTTTTAAAAAAGAATTGGTTGCCAGACAGTTAGAGCAATGATTGTGCCATCCAGTTTAAAATTGGATTATTATCTTTAATTACAATAAGTTATATCTATGATACTCAAAAATGATTTTCTTGAAAAAGGCAGGAACTGGAACTAATTTCCCGGCAGGCAGCCGGGGCATAGGCAAAAATTACCAGTGAGTGGATCAATTCTTCTTAAAGGCGAGTCGTTCACTTATTTTAGCGGCTTTTTCACTGTCTACAAAGGTCAATATCTCCGAGGCCGAGGCCTCCCGCATGCGTAAAAATATTTCCTGGGCCACTTCAAGGTTCATTTTATCGACAATTTCAGCCGCACTCTTGGGCTTCATGCCGGCATACATCTTGACCAGGCGGTCCAGTTTCTGTTCATATTCCGCCTCCTGGTCCAGTTCCCTTTGTGTCTTTCTTTCCTCGAGCAGGGCAAAATCCTTTTCAATCTGTGTCTTGAGAGCTTCAAGATTTTCCAGTTTTTCTTCGATCTGCTCTTCATAGCGCTCCAGCTCTTTTCGTTCGAGCTCAAGGTCCTGCCTTGCCTGTTCGATCTGGATTTTTTTTTCTTCAAGCCCCCTGAGCACCACTTTGGCCGGATCAGGGCAATCCGGAGGAGCAGTGCTTTTTGAATCAGTATCCGTTGTTTCCTCGCTGTCGGCATTATCTTGTGCAACAGCTGTCTCCTGGAACAAATTTTTATGAAAGTCCCCCGGGCCTGCAACGATCACAATAAAAAAAACTGCCAGCACTCCTGCTGTCAAGGTTATCCATTTATTCATTTTCATGCTCCTGCACTTCCCTTGATTTTTTTAATGAGGCAATCTCATCCAGCACCAGCTGTTCATTTTTTATATATGCCTGCTGAAACTCTTTGATTCTCCGATCTTTCAACCTCTCAATCACCTGTTTGTCAATACTGTGCTTTTTCAATGCAACAATTTTTTCGGCCAGTAATTTTTTAAGTTTTCCTTTTCCTGCCACCTGATTTTTAATGGCCGAGTCAACCTGGTCCAGAAACTGGCAGTGCTGGTGAAAACGCTGTGCTGTCACGCCGGCCGACATTTCTTTATCCCGCCCGCGAACGCCGCTTTCATACCTGTTTTCCAGCTCCCTGATCCTGTTTTCACAGTTCAAAAGGTCCATCTGGGCCTTTGCCACACGCTGCTGTGCCAGGCGCTCCAGGTAATTCCTGTAACTGAGAAGAGACTGTAATTTAAAATCAAACTTTTTCATTGCCGGCCTTTGTATCCTTGTCCATTTTGAGTACCTGCCTCAACTGCTTCATGCAGAGGGCCATATCCCTTTTTGAAGCCATATCCTGCTGCAGGAACCGCTCTATACCAGGCATCAGTATCTTGGCTTCGTCAATGGCCGGGTCAGACCCGTCCACATAGGCACCAATGGAAATCATATCTTCGGCATTACGGTACGTGGATATTACCCGGACCGCCTTTTCCCTGACCGGCAGAAATTCCGGCGGGGTAACCTCCCTGGCGACCCTGGACACACTGGCCAGGACATCGATGGCCGGATAATGCCCCCGGTTGGCCAGATCCCTTGACAACACGATATGACCGTCGACAATGGAACGGACCGTATCCCCTACCGGGTCGTTCAAGTCATCCCCTTCGACCAGGACTGTGTATACCCCGGTGATGGATCCCCCGTTTTCCATATTACCGGCCCGCTCTAGCAGCACAGGTATCTGGACGAAAAAAGAGGGGGTATATCCCCTCGAAGTCGGGGGTTCTCCGGCTGCAAGACCTATATCCCTGGATGACATGGCAAACCGGGTAATGGAATCCAGCATCAAAAGAACATGCTTGCCCTGGTCCCTGAAATACTCGGCAATGGTGGTGGCCAGGTAGGCGCCCCTGATCCTTACCAGGGGAGGAGAATCAGATGTGGCCGCCACCACGACGGATCTTTCAAGACCCTCCTCCTGCAGGATTGTGTTTACAAAATCCTTGACCTCCCGTCCACGCTCCCCGATCAGTCCTATCACGACAACGTCCGCTTTTGTATGACGGGTCATCATGCCCATGAGTACGCTTTTTCCAACACCGGAACCCGCCATGATAGCCATTCTCTGCCCCTGTCCCAGGGGAACCATGGTATTGATCGAGGCAATACCGACGTCAAGCAGTTCGTCAATGGTTTTTCGCGCCATCGGATTCACCGGCCTGCCATAAAGGGGATATTCCACGCGGCAGTCAATACGCCCCTTGCTGTCTATGGGGTGACCCATTCCATCGATCACGCGCCCTAAAAGGCTATCTCCGACCGGAGCCACCGGGGCGGCATTGACCGGCGTAATTCTGCTGCCGGCCCGGATACCCCGGATATTACCGTAGGGCATGAACAAGGCCTGTTCATCTTTGAATCCTATAATTTCTGCCGTTATTTTTTCACCGGTGTTGTTTTCCATCTGACACAGGCTTCCCACGCCAAGCCCCAGACTGTCACCCCGTGCGATAAGCCCCACCACCTGGCTTACCCGTCCTTGCGGGCGGATAACCCTGCATGCATCGACAGCGTCAATATATTTATCAAAATCAAGATGTATCATGTTCAGGTTTCCCTGCCGGCATCCTTTATACTGTCAAGTACGGCAGCCAGTTTGCTTTCAGGATCGGCACTGATTTCTGCTGTCCCGGTTTCGATCCGGCATCCCCCCCTGGCAACGGATGAATCCGCCTGTACCGACACATTTTTCAATGAACCGATTTGATCAAAAAAATCATCCTTGATCATTTCAATATATTCATAGTCTTTTTCACAAACGCTCAAGACAACTTCTTCAGGTTCGACAAGGTGCCTGAATGCATCAATTATGGTTCGCCCCACCATTTTATCGTCCGTGTCGATACGGTCAAGGATCACTTTTTCACAGATTTTACCCACCAGTGCAAGAATTTTTTCTTCGTACATGTCGATCAGGGTTTCATGCACCCGGTCTGTTTCATCAAGCATTCCGGTCAGGTTTTCCAGCATCTGCCCGGCCTCTTTTTCAACCTGATGCCTGGCATCGGCCTGACCTTTTTCAAAACCTTCGTCATATCCTTGAGCCTCTCCTTTTACCAGCCCGTCTGCCCGGCCTTTTTCAAAACCTTCTTTTTTACCTTTTTCAAACCCTTTGTCATATCCTTCTTTCTGCCCTTTTTCAAACCCCTTGTCATATCCGGGTTCTTTTGGAGAACCTTCATCACCCCTGTCTTTTGAAACCTGGGGCTGGTCTTTTGAATCATCAGGCGGCACCGGAGCATTAGCCCTGGTTTTCATTTGGGAAGCTTCAAAAATAGGCGAGAAAATATCATCTTCCTTTTTAATCTCTTTTTGAAAATCATACAGGAATTCAAAGGTATCCGGTTCTTCCTCTCCAAGTTTTCTGGGTTCATAAAATATCTTGAACCTGTCCAGATCCGGTTCAACCGCCGGATCTTTATCCTTTATGGCCTGCTCGTCTTCAAAGGCTTGAAGAGATCTCAAATCCAGTGGTTCAAAGTCTTGCGTGGTTTCATCAGACAAGGACATCATCTTTTCCTTTCCCAAGGGTAATGGTTCCATCTGCTTCAAGCTCCTTGGCCGCCCTGACAATTGCCTGCTGGGCCTCCTCGACTTCAGCCAGACGGACCGGCCCCATGGCCTCGAGGTCGTCTTTGAGCATTTCACCGGCCCGCTGTGACAGATTGGAGAAAATCTTGTCTTTCATGTCATCGGTGGCTGTTTTCAATGCATAGGTCAACTGCTGGCCTTCGACCTTTTTCAAAATCTCTCTCATGGCCATGTCATCGATGGAGACAAGATCTTCGAATACAAACATCAGGTTCCTTATCTCATTGGCCATCTCGGCATTGTCTTCTTCTACGTACTCCATGATCATTTCTTCAGTTGATTTATCCACACCATTGATTATATCCACAAGCACCTGCAGGCCGCCTGCCTTACCGCCCGGCCCCACGGCACCTGAGAGCTCGTATTTCAATGCCCGGTCCACATCCCGCACCACATCTTCTGAAATCTGCCCCAGCCTTGCGACCCGCAGGGCTATATCCCCTTTTTGTTCACTGGGTATACTCATTAAAATCTCAGAAGCTATTTCAGACGGCATGTGAGCCAGGATCATGGCAATGGTCTGGGGATGCTCTCCCTCGATATAGGACGACAATGTCTGGATGTTGACATTCCTGCTCCAGATAAAAGGCTTGTCCTGTTTCTTTTTTTCCAGGTTTTCCAGGACAGTGTTGGCGTCCTGCTCTTTCATCGTTTTTGAGACCAGGCTCCGGACAAAGGAATCGCCCTCGACAATCATGTTGATCTCCCCTTCGTAATTCTGGACAAACTCGGCTGCCACTTTTTTCAAAACCGCCGGGGAAATATGGGCGATTTTGGACATCTCGAACACCACCCAGTTTATCTCTTCATCGTTCATCCGCTCAAACGCCCTGCTGGAATATTCTTCTCCCATGGTAACAAGGAAAATAGCGGTTTTCTGGGGGCCGGTCATCTTGTCTGGATCAAAGGTGTCTGCCATTTTGAATTATTCCTCTATCTCGCTTACCCATCCTTTCAGGATGTTCATGGTTTTTTCAAAATCTTTTTCAGCGTAATACCTGGCCTTTTCCACGACGGACATGTTTTCAAGATAGGCCGCCCTTTCAGAAGGCGACATGTTCTGGATAAATTCTTCCCGCTGTTCCCTGGTCATCAGGCTCAGGTATTCCTGCTGCTGCCGGGCATCCATCTCTATAAATCTGGGTTCTTCCTCCTCGTCTGTCAAGGACATGTCATCAGGTCCGGGCAGCGATTCCTGTTCCACGGTGGCCTGTATATCTTTTACAGTCTTGATGATGGGCCTTATGACAAAAAGGAAAAGAAGAACTACCAGCAGCAGGTTGGCTATCATGCGGCCGTACTGCTGCTGGATTCCCCGCCAGCCTTCCAGAGTCTCTTTGGTATCCACCAGCTCTCCGATGGAGGCAAAAGGAAACGTTTCCATTGAAACCTGGTCGTCCCTGGTTTCATTATATCCCATGGCGTTGATCACGATATCCCTGAACTTCTGCATCTCATCCTTTGACCGGGGGACATACACTTTTTGAACCTGCCCGTTTTCACCGGTCTGGAGCTCATATTTTCCATCCACTACAGCGGCCACGGAGAGTCTTGTCAAAGTGGCCATGGGTTTTTTTGTTTCCCTTACCCTGCGGCTTATCTCATAGTTCACGGTATCATCACTTTTCTGAACCACCTGCGTACCATCCTGGTTCAACTCTTCATCAGGTGGTACTATAGGGTTTACACTGGACGGCAGTCCTTCCTCGCCCTCGATGGTGACATTCTCAGCACGGTTTTTCCGGCTCCTGATAAATTCAGTACCCCGCTCAAAGGGATCATAGATCTCTTCGTTCATGTCATGCTTGCTGAAATCCATCTCCGATGTCACGCGGACAATGGCTTTGTCCTTCCCCACAATCCTTTCAAGCATGGTCTGAATCCGGCGGGAAAGATTTTCTTCAAACCTGACCTTGTACTGGTACTGGGCATCGGCCAGGTTCTGCGCTTCGATCCTGGCCAGTTCGGCTTCTGATTTTCCTTCAAACAGGATACGCCCCGCAGTATCGACAATGGTAACGAGCTTTGGCGTCAAGTCCTGTATGGAGCTGGCTACCAGGTGAGCGATGGAGGTAACTTTTTCCTTGTCAAGATCGTTTACAAGTTCCAGCAGGATGGAGGCCGATGGTTTTTTCGTCTCCTCGATAAACACGGAATCCTTTGGCAGCACGATCATGACCCTGGCGTTCTTCACCTCGTCAAAAGCCATGATGGTCCTGGCAAGTTCGCCCTGGATCGCCCTTGTCTTATTGATTTTCTGAACAAATTCAGTTGTGCCGAATTCTGTCTTGTCAAATATTTCAAACCCGACGCCACTGCCCTTGGGGATACCGGCTCCGGCCATGTCCAGCCGGACATCATACACCAACTCTTCCGGCACAAGTACGGTCGTTCCATCCCCGGTGAGACGGTAAGGAATGTTTGACTCTTTCAACCGTACTACGACCGCTGAGGCATCTTCGGGAGAAAGGCCTGAATAGGCCACCTTGAAAGGAGTTTTATTGTTCCATATAAACAAGGTGGTAAACATGGCAATAACGATGACTGTCACAAGACCCAGGGCAATCCGCCGCTGCAGTGACATTTCCTTGAACATGGTGATGATTTTTTCAAGTACCGGATTCATACCTGGCTATATCTCCAACTCTTTCATGGCACCTTTATATCTGCATGCGCATGATTTCGTTATATGCGGCCATTACCTTGCTCCTGACCTGGTTGAGCAGCCGCAATGACGTATCCGCCCTGCCCAGGGCCAGCATACCCTCGTGGATGCCCATTTCCCCTTTTATGACCGCTTCGGTTGCGTCGTCGGCCTCGTGCTGCCGGTCGTTCACATCCAGGACCGCATCCTTGATTCTCTGGGCAAATTCCGTATTACGCCTGTCCACACGGTCGGACAGGGGGTAGGTTTTCAATGAAACCCTTTCGAGCCCGTCAATCTGTGTCATGGTTCAACCTCATCTATTTCTATTTACCTATTTCCAGCGCCTTGAGCACCATGCTCTTGCTTGTAGAAAGAGCGCTTACACTGGCCTCATAGGATCGTTTGGCCACAATCATGTCAGCTACTTCAGTCAAATGGTCGATATTCGGCATCCGGACGTAACCGGTGTCCGGATCGGCATCCGGATGGGCCGGGTTGTATTCCAGCCTGAAATCTTCCTGGGACTGGACAACCTGGTCAATTCTGACTCCTGTCCCCTGGTGCTCTTTTTTTTCAGACTCAAATTCAATGGGAGTAATTTCTATCTCTCCCATTTTCTGCTTTTCCTGTTTTTTTTCAAGCACGCTTTTGAAATTCTCTATATCATCACCTTTGAACACAAGCATTTTCCGTCGATACGGCCCGCCCTCGGCTGTCCTGGTGGTATCGACATTTGCCAGGTTTTCAGCGATGACGTTCATCTTGGTCCGGTGGGCGTTCAAACCAGTGGCGCTTATTTTCATTGCGTTCAGTAAATCCATGTCTAACGGCCTCCTTCATCAATGGCATATTTGAGCAATGTCATCTTCCTGAGCAGCATTTCTGTCGTGGTCCGGTATTTTATATTGTTTTCGACAAGGTTCAGCATTTCGGTGTCTATATTGACCGAGTCAAGGTGGTATATATCCACATCCTGGCTGTCCTTACCGGTCATGCCTGACGTATCCGTCTCCCGGACGGCGTAATGTTTACGGTGTGTTCGTGACAGTTCATCCGGTTGTGAAGGCTGCATCGCCCGGTCCAGAGTCTTTTTGAAATCGAGGTCTGCAGGCCTGTATCCAACCGTATCCATGTTCGCGATATTGCCGGCGATCAGGTTGTGGCGCCTGGCGGATACGTCCAGAGACTTTTCAAGCATATCAAATGTTTTTCCGAACAATCTCGAGTCTGCCATGGTTCGTGCCTTGCTCCTGAAAAAAATTATCATGACCAGGGACTCGCCCTGGTTGAAAATAATTAATGCAAATAATGTGCCTGGTATCAGGAAGGAGATTGTTCCTTGTACTCATTCAACTTGTTTCTCAGGGTCCGTACACTGACCCCCAGAATCTTGGCGGCATGGGTGCGGTTCCCCTCTGTCTGATCGAGGGCCGCGTAAATCATCTTCTGTTCCATTTCTTTCAGGGAACTGGGTTCCAGGCTGGTATCGGGTGCATCAAAGGATGACAGCATGCCGGTCTTATCCTGTTCGGACATGTCCAGAAGAAGGTCCTCCGGACGTATCTGGCCGCCTTCACATAACAGGACCGCCCTGTGAATGATATTTTCAAGTTCCCTGATATTTCCTGTGAACTGATGGGTTTTCAACATGGCGCAGGCCTCTTTTGTCAGACCCTTGACATGGCGCCTGTCAATTTTACAGTATTTGTCTATAAAATGAGTGATCAAAGGCTTCAAATCACCGGGCCGGTCGCGCAGCGGTGGCACCATAAGCGGAATGGTATTCAGTCGGTAATACAGATCCTGCCTCAAACAGCCGGATTCAATGGCAGTTGCAACATCCTGGTTGGTAGTGGCAATCACCCTGACATCAACATCGACCGGACTTGTTCCTCCGACGCGGTCCACTTTTTTTTCCTGGAGCACTCTCAGCAATTTAGCCTGGAGATGAAACTGCATTTCAGTAATTTCATCCAGGAGAAGAGTACCGGAATGGGCGAGTTCAAATTTTCCAGCTTTGCCCGACATCGCTCCGGTAAACGCCCCTTTTTCGTGACCGAACAATTCACTTTCCAGCAGGTTCTCCGGCAGTGCGGCACAGTTTATCGCGACAAAAGCCCGGTCCTTTCTGCCGCTGTTTTCATGGATATATCTTGCAAACAGCTCTTTTCCGGTACCGCTTTCTCCCTGGATCAAAACGGAAGCACTGCTGTCGGCGATTCGTCCGGCAAGATGCAGCAGTCTTTCCATCCTGGAATCACAGGTGATAATGGTAACCGGGGGGCCCTGTTTCAGCTGCCGGGTATCGGGCATCGACCTGGTTTTCATGGACATCACCGACTTGGCACAAAAGGCCAGGTGATCCATGGACACCGGTTTAACCAGGTAATCCAGGGCACCCTGTTTCATCAGCTTGACCGCATCTTCCACACCTGGATCACTGGACAGAAAAACCACCTGGCTGTTGATATCAGCGGCGGAAATCATCTGTAGAAATGCAAAGGAGTCAAAATTCGGAGCAGCCATGTCTGCCAGGACCATCTCAGGTTTGTGCTCGAGGCAGTGTTCTTGGGCCATAGATCCGTCAGGCAAGGTATCCACGAGGAATCCGAGTCCTTCAAAAAGCCGTGTGTATTCAATTCTGTCCTTGGGGTTTTCCTGTATGATTAGAATCCGGTATCCGGGCATATCGCTGTTCTATATCCTGACGTGCTTATGAATTCTGGACTGTCCGGGCGAGCTCAAGGGTTGACAGCCTCTGGCGTGCAAGCCTGGCCCATACGGAGTCATCTGATTCAGCCACCATCTCAAATGCGTCTTTTGCCTTTTCAATGGCGTTTCCTTTCTGGTATGCGTCACCAATCAGAAACCCGAGATTGGCCCTGGCTCTCGGTGTATCGGAAAGCGTCAGCGCCTTGGAAAACGCATCGGCCGCCTTGACATACTTTTTCAGCGACAGGTATGTATTCCCCAGTTCCCGGTAGGCATCTGACAGGATATTATAGTTTTCTCCGGGAGCGGATGCAATGCTTTTTACAGCATTGGACAAATAAACGGCTGCCTTGTCATGGGCATCCTGTCCGGAAAAAATTTTTGACAGCTTGAGTTGTATATGCCCTTTTTCAAGATGATCGCCGGTGTTGTCATGGGCTTTTGACAGCCAGAAAACCGCTCTGTCCATGTCATCCTTTTCTGCATAAAGAGCTCCAAGCCTTGTCATGGCATCGATTCGCCCTTCATGTTTCGGGTACCGCTTTACAAAACTTTCAAACAGCTTTACCGCATCTTCGTTCCGGGCGGTCTCATCCATGGCGACCCCCAATCCGTAAAGCAGTTCAGGTGACCTGGATTTATGATCATAGAGCTTGTATGCCTCGAGAAGATGATTGAAAGCCTGCTCAAAAAGTCCCCCCCGCAGATATCCCATCCCTACCTGGAAGGCTATCTGCCTGGATCCCATCCTGTCGATGGTTTCATGGTTCTCTTCATACAGGTTGAGTACATTGGTATATTCATCGTTTTTATTCTCGAGCTCGAAAAGGGCTTCATAAGCCTGCTGCATCAGCTTGACCGCTTCATACCTTAGACCCCTTGGGTGGGTTGACAGCAGGTCTTCTATCTCGGTGATGCATTTGAGATATTCCCCATTGTCCTTATAAATTTCAGCCAGCCTCATCATGGCCACCCTTGCATAGGTGTCATCGGGAAATTTTGTTTTGATCATTTCATAAATGGCTATTCTATCTTCCGTTTTTTCAAGATAGCGGGCAAGGCCCATGGAGCTTGAAATATAACCGGATGTCCCTGGATAGGTATCGATCACGTATTGATAAAGGTCTTTTGCCTTTTTTAAATTGTTTTCCATTCCATAGGTATCGGCCACCATGCTCAGGATAACGTCTTTATCATCGATATCCGGAAACAGGTTGACAACCTTGATCAGGTTCTCTCTGGCAGCCTTGCTGCGGCTCAGCCTGTAATTGGCCTGCCCGGCATGCAGTAAAAGCTCGTAAGAATCATATATGCGTTTGGGCTCGGTTTCCATGATATGATTGAAAACAGAAAGACTGTCCACAAACCTCAGCTTTTCAAACAGCATCTTGCCCAGCCCGATTCCGGCATCGATGGTATGCGTGTTTTCAGGAAACGATGAATAAACCAGCTCGTAATACCTGAGGGCCTTGTCGATAAATTCATCTTCTTCATAGATACGCGCCAGATGGTAATACACCTCGGGCATGCCTGTGTAATCCGGAAAATCTTTTTCAATAACCGTAAAATACCCTTCGGAAACCGCCTTGTTGTTCAACGCATCGTGAATAAGGGCCATGGATGCGAATCCATAGGGCTTGAACTCTGACTCAGGATAGGCGATCAAAGCGTCTTGAAAAAGACGTTCCGCCCTGAAAAGCTGCACATAATCATCGGGCTGCGTTGCCTTGAGCAATGAATAGGCCCTCAAGAACAAAAGCTGTTCTCTACATTGGGGATCACTGTTTTTTGCCGCCGCATCCAGGCGGGAAAATGCCTGGGAGAAATGGCCTTTTTCCAGCAGCGCCAGGGCCTGTGTTATTTCCTGTGACGGGCAGGGAGACAAGTTGATCTTCTGGACCATGTCACTGATATCACCTTTGTACGGACTTTGGGGACGATCGATCTTGGAGGGGTATCCACTTGCAGCAGGTTCTGCCGGCCGTATCTTTGCAGTTTTTTCAGGCTGCTCTTTTTTTTGCGGACTGTCAGCTGACGTGGATGAAGCTGGCTCAGACACGGCAGTTTCAGGCGATTTTTTTTCCCTGGGTTTTTTTGGTGCTGTTTTCTGCGTGACCGCTACTTTTTTGCTGTCCTTTTTTGCTGTCGGATTTTCAAGTACAATATCAAACCGGGAGCCTGACGGAACGTATTCTGACCTAATATAATCAAATGGTTCAGTTCCTTTTATCAAGACAGCCACAACGCCATGCTGAAGCTTTTCCACTCCGACTGACCTGATTTTTGGCTTCCGTTCTCCATGAACCTTGAAAGATTCGGCAATATCCACCCCTTTCAGGGCAAACAGGATTTCTCTGGATTCAATCTGGATTATTTTAAACGGCACCTCCTGGGTAACCATCAATTCCAATGTGAAAGGATCGTAATTTATAACGGCTTTGACCAGCTCTGCCGGCCGGGCAAAAACCCCTGCCTGCCAGGGGTGTCCTGTCAGGATAATGATACCCAGTACAAGGAGCGTTTTAACAGCAAAAATGTTTATGAATCGTTTCATACAAAAATCTTACCATTCAAAGTGCAGGCCAGTGACGCTGGAAAAACATTACAGCAAGTAACATGCCAAAAACACTCCACAGGTCCGCTGTCCTGCCGGCAGGAAGAATTTTTCAAAAAACAAACAGGTTATAGTTGAAGATTCCACTTTAACAGCGGCAAAAGTCCCTGACTGGCCAACGGAAGAATGTCAAAAAATTGACACATACCGTCTGTCATATAAACGGAAATTCCTGCTCCGGTGCGATATTCATTTTTTTTATCTTTTCAACCAATGTGGTCCTGTTCATTTTCAGCAGTTCAGCCGCCGCGGCCTTTACCCAGCCGGTCTGCTCCAGGGCCTGGACCAGCAGCGATCTTTGGAACTGTTCCACAGCGGCGTTAAACCCGATACCTTTATTTAAAATGGCAGAGATACTTGGAAGTGCGGATAAAGTGGACTGCCCGCCGATATATTCCGGCAGGTCGGACAGCAGGACGGTTTCATCGTCGACGAGAACGGAAATCCTTTCCACCAGGTTTTCCAGCTCACGGATATTACCCGGCCAGTCATACTGAACAAGGGCCTGCTGTGCTTCTTTTGAAAATATTTTAACCTGGTAGGCAGGGTTGCGCCTGGTAAAATTCTGCTGAAAATGATTGACCAGCGGCAGGATATCCTCACTGCGTTCCCGCAACGGCAGGATATGAATCGGTATGACATTCAGGCGGTAAAACAGATCTTCCCTGAATTCGGCATTTTCCATGGCTGCAGACAGATCCTTGTTCGTTGCCGAGATGATGCGGATATCCACATCAATGGGCTGGACACCTCCGATTCGTTCGATCTTTCGTTCCTGGATCGCCCTCAGCAGCTTGACCTGGAGTTCAGGGCTCATGTCTCCGATTTCATCCAGGAAAATGGTACCGGTGTCCGCAATCTCAAACCGGCCGGTTCTCGCCCGGTGGGCACCTGTGAATGCACCTTTTTCATGTCCGAACAATTCACTTTCCAGAAGCTCCCCCGGGATGGCGCCGCAATTTATCACCACCATGGGACCGGTTTTCCGGTTGGAATTTTTATGAATGGCCCTGGCAATCAATTCTTTCCCTGTACCGCTCTCGCCTGTAATCAACACGGAAGAATCGGACAAAGAAACCTTTTGAACCGTATGGAGCACCTGTTGAAGGCCCTTGCTTACGCCTGCGATACCACTGCGGTCAAACCCCTCGGGCAATCCCATATCTGCGGCGGGCTCGGGCTTTTCTCCATGTGATACTGTCTGCGCCAGTGTCATTTCAGAATTTTCTCTAATTTTTCAGAAATGGCCTCCGCCGTAAACGGCTTGACCACATAGTTGGACACACCCGCCTGAACGGCTTCAATCACGTTCTGTTTCTGTGCCTCGGCAGTCACCATTAAAAAAGGGGCCTGTTTGTACTTTTCGCTGGCCCGTACTTTTTTCAACAGCTCCAGCCCTGTCATTTTAGGCATGTTCCAATCTGAGATGATAAGATCAACGCGCTGGCTTTCCAGGATCTCCCATGCTGATGTGCCATCGTCAGCTTCTACAAGATTTTTAAAACCAAGCTGCTTTAGAATATTTTTCAGAATCCGGCGCATGGTTGCAAAATCGTCTACAATCAAAACCTTGATGGATGTATCCATTGCCTCAACTTGCCTCCTTGATCATATAAACCTGCTTTTCTTATCTCTCAAAACAGACTTCAATGGTAAATTCTCCTGCATTGGTACTGAATGGAATCGCGATTTTCGGACCGTTGGTATAATGAACAATGCTATGATTATGCCCCATAATTACGGATGGTATGGCCGCCTTGAAAATCTTCCCGGATTCTTCCAGCTCCCGCCTGGCCTGCCCGGATATCATATTGGTCAGTTCACCGACCGCATCGGCTATTTCGTGGTTCAACTCGGTCATGGTTTCACCGAACATATTGGATACTACCGCCAGTATGCATTTTTCCTCAAAAGTGACTGCAATGGTCCCGTTGGCGACACCTGTAAGGCCCAGAACACCTGACACATCTCCGGTGGCGGTATTATCGACTTTAACATACGGCTTCCCGGCTGTTACAGTAACAAAAGCCATTGTTTCCAACACATTAATGGTTGAATTGATAAACGGATTTACCAACCTTACGTCCATAAAATTAAGACCCCGTCACATGGGCCGGCATCACCATATCTTCAAGAGCCCCTTCATTACATCGTGTCATCTTCATCGTCCATGTTATAGGTGATGATATTGCGCAAATGGGTATATGTTTCCACCTCCATTGCATCAAAGGATATGGCGACACCCTTATGGTCCTTGCGGATCACCGTTCCCTGGATATTGAGCACGATCTGTTCAACGCTTCCGGTCAGGTAGATATCAATATCACAGGGTGTCCCGGGCTCAAATACCTCATCCGTGGTTATCAACACCCCCTTCATGCTTAGATCCCTGGAACTGGCCTCGTATTCATAGACCCTTCCCCGGGCATTGACAACAATACGAATTTCGGTTTCAAAATCAACCCGGGAATGTCTGCGTTTTTCATTTTTTTCAGGCCCTGACACTGCAGATACACTCCATTAGCTGTTATTATTCAATTGAAATTATGGTAAAAAATACATAACACACTTTCTTGTCCGGCTCAAGGCATTAAAATGCATCTGTGGAGATCTTGCCCTGGATTTTCAAAAATCCTTCAACCATACGGGGATCAAACTGGGTGCCTGAACATTCTTCAATGATTTTAATTACTTGAGAAATTTCCATTTTTTTCCGATAGGCCCGGTCCGACGCCATGGCATCAAATGAATCAGCCACGCTTAAAATACGTGCCAGCTTGGGGATATCCTTCCCGGCCAGGCCATCGGGGTACCCCTTGCCGTCAAAGCGTTCGTGATGATGGCGTATTATCAGCTGTTCCCGGTCCCACAATCCGAGCTTGCCGATGATATCGGACCCGATCACCGGATGTTCCTTGATTTTCTCATATTCAGGCTGTGTGAGCCGTCCGGGTTTTAACAGTATATCGTCACGGATTCCGATTTTTCCGATATCATGGAGCCGGCCGGCAAAATGTATCACATCCAGTTCTTCCTCGGAACACCCCATGGCCCGGCCGATCAGGTGTGCCACCTTGGCCACCCTTGTCGAATGCTGCCTTGTATAGGCGTCCCTGACTTCCAGGGCCGTGACAAAAGCGTACAGGGTCGAAAACAGGTTGTCATATATATTTTCGTACAAAGCAATGTTTTCAATGGCTGAAGCCGCTTTCTGGGTAATGAAATTCATGTAATAGATATCTTTTTCAAAAAAGCTTCGATCATCCTGAAAAATAAAGGCACTGGCAACACCAAAGGTTTTTTCCCGGATTTTGAGCGGGGTCACCAGAAAGGAGGAGATTCCCCGGGGAACAGACTGCCTGGCACTTTCCCGGTTTACCAGACAGGGAGTATTGTCCGAGGTGATTACATCGACAATGAACTGCTTTACCTGGCCGGGCAAATCGTTATCAAACACGGGGGGGCCCGGCAGTGTCAATGTCTCTGAATACCGGCCGGCGACATGGATCAAAGACTGGTCGTGTTCGGAATAGATATGAAAAAATACCTGGTCGGCCTTCAAAACATCAATACCCAGGTCCACCACCTTGTTGAAAATATGATAGCTGGAATCCGTCGCCTCGAAATCCTCCATGACACGGTTCAGCGTATTGACTTCATCGATTCGTTCAATCAACTCCGCATTCAGCTGCTTGAGCCTCTCCTGCCGCTCGACCTCCTCCTTTAGAATCAGGTTTTCGACAAACAGCTCCCGTTCACGTAAAATCCGTTTCAAGGTCAGTTCCATCTGCTCGAGATTCACAGGCTTGATCAGGTAATCCACAACCCCGTTTTTAATGGTCTGAATTGAATTTTCAAGAGATGGAAACCCGGTCATGACCACCACGGGCAGGGTATTGTCCTTTTCCCTTATCCTTTCGGCCAACTCGATGCCGTCCATCCGCGGCATGTTGATATCGGTAAAACAGCAGCCTATATCGACCTGGCTCAAAATATCCAGGGCCGCAATTCCGTCCTGGGCTGTGTACACATCATATCCCTTGCGCTGAAAATAACTTTCCGTTACATCCAGAATACCTTCTTCATCATCCACGATCAGAATGTTCACTTTTTTATCAAGCATATCGTTGTTCTCTGATTATCCGGTTCATTCAGCATTCCAGCAGTTGCGCAGTTGCGAACCCTTTAAATGTATATGAAACAACGGGTTTAATCAATAAAAATTCCCCTTGCAGTAAAACAAGAACCGATTATCGAATATAATTTGCTAACTTGATATAAATTAAAAATATTATTCTTGACAAGATAAGATTATATGAATATAATCCGCCAAAACATCTAATTAAACCTTTTACTGGAGATTTACATCATGGACAGCATCGACCACCAGATCCTGGAGATACTGCAGCACAAAGCCAGGATTCCCAATATTGAAGTCGCCAGGACCATCGGCATGGCGCCTTCCGCCGTGCTTGAGCGAATCAGAAAGCTGGAGGCCAAGGGCATAATCCACGGGTACGAGGTCCGCTTGAATCCAGAGCGGTTCAACTGCTCGATGATTGCCTTTATCCGGATAAAAGTTGCCCGTCCCGCAGATATCGACGCGGCAGGCCGGGCATTGTCATTGATAGACCAGGTACAGGAGATTCATCACATTGCAGGAGATGACGGTCTTTTGGTAAAAATCAGGGCGGATGGCCACAAAGACCTGGAAAACATTATAACCACCCGGATATCTGCGGTTGACAAAATCACACAGATCCGGTCCCATATTGTATTGTCAACATTCAAAGAAAGTGCAAAGATTCCGCTGCCACCCGCGGCTGCTGCGCAAGAGGAGTCATAGTCATGCCCATGTCAAAAGATTTTTACAACCGGCTGTCCCCGGTGCTGCCGGACATTGCCGGCCACTTTTGCACCCCCTTTCATATTTATGACGAAAAAGGAATGCGTGAAACAGGGCGGCAAATGATACAGGCCTTTTCAAATCTCAAATGCTTCAGGGAATTTTTTGCCGTCAAGGCACTTCCCAATCCGCAGGTCATGACCATCATGAAGGACATGGGATTTGGATTTGACTGCAGCAGCATCGTTGAACTCATGCTGGCAAGGGATATCGGCTGCGGGCCGGACGACATCATGTTCACCTCCAACAATACCGGGAAAACCGAATTCCAGGCCGCTTTTTCAGATAACGGATGTATCGTGAACTTAGATGACATCTCATTGATTGACAAGCTTGACAG
>CAYNHL010000064.1:0-20674 GCA_964397015.1 uncultured Desulfobacterales bacterium
GGCATCACTATGGCTCTCCTAACCCAGGAGGAAGAGCTGATTTTGGCGAAAAGGATCCTGATTTTGGCACGGAAAGTTATAATGAAGAATTTGGGCAGGAATCAAATGGATGGTCTAATCTTAATGATCCAGCGAATAGTTCTTCCAACCTCACATACATTCTTATTGTTCCATATTTTCCTCAAAATGATCCAGTTAATTTCATTGATTCTTTGGGCCGAGGTGATGCTGGTCATATGACACCACTTTCCAGTATGATGAGTGTAAATTATAGATCACCTGGCCTGGTAAGGGATATTCCTATACAAGCTATAAATAAAGCAATAACCAATCCGATTAGTTGGGCTATCATTACTCAAGGAACAAAAAATCTTGTGAAAGGTACAAAATTAACAACACCAGTGGGTATAGGCATGGAAATATTAGGGCAAATATTGGGGCCTGCTGATATCTCTGATTCAACCCTGCCAGATATGAATATCAATGAGATGCCAGATATAACTGACTATAACTCCCCTGATCCATGGAAATGAATGAATTAATGAAAACTGTTAAAGCTATATTAAAAATGTTGACGGTGGTTATAGCAACTTGGGGATTAATCGTATTTGTTCTATATTTTTTTACAGGCTCTTTTAAGTCCGCAATCCCAGTTGGTATCTTTGCTTTGATCGCTATGGCTAAATGGTGCATCAGCGATATTAAAAATTTTAAAGAGTGAGAGTGCAAAAACAATGGTTGATCAGCGCTGTCTGTAAACCTTAATCCCGTGTTAGTGTAACGAGGTAGGCGGCTTGACATCAAATTTCAAGTAAAGCTCAGTTTGCTTATTACGCTACCCCTCAAGGCCAAGCCCTTTTTAATGTTATAGAGTTTTCCAGACTAGCCATAGAAGCCTTAGAGAATGCACAAAGCGATCAGAATAAGTAAGTGGTAATTAAACCCCATCTTCCGCAGCGAGTTATAGGTATAAAAGAGCGGTTTTCAGCCGGTGAGAAATCTGTTAAAAACAGCTGTTATGGATACCTTTCCTTTTACCCGGAAAAAATTTATCAGCCTGGGCGGCCACACCCGCCACCACCATATTATTGACTGGCTTGGAACAATTTACCAGAAGCTGCTGACCAGCCGCATGGAAACGGCATCACTGGACCTGGTACATGAAAATTACACCCGGGTGATGGGCTGGATGGAAATGCACTATGAGCCCAAACCCCGGTCGTTAGATACCCGGACCTGGCTTGAATGGGTATCCGATGCAATACAGTTTCACAGGACCGAGTGCGGACTGACACCTAAGGACCATGATCTTCTCGATCCCGTGACCTCGGCGGACAGGCCGCCGGCCAATTTCTGTAGGCCCTGCTTTGATTACCACATCGCCCTGGACGGCCTGCGAAGCCTTTTCAATGTCGGATCCGTCATCCGGATCTGCGATGCCGCAGGATTTCAATCCGTTATCCTGGGCCGTACACCGGACGGGGCACACCCAGGCGTTCAAAAAACAGCCATGGGGGCTCATAAATGGGTGGCACAGGAAACTACCCGTGACCTGGCCTCACTGCTTATGTCAAAAAAAAAAGAAGACTACCCTGTTATTGGTGTTGAAACAATTTCCAGCAGCCGGTCTTTTTCAGACATCATCTGGCCGATAAAAGGTATTGTGGTTTTCGGCAACGAAGAATACGGTATTTCAACCCCTGTCCGCAATGTATGCGACACTTTTGTGCATATTCCCATGTTCGGACACAAAAATTCCTTGAACGTGGCCTGTGCGGTGTCCGCCGTTGCCTTCCGCATTACGGCCACACTTTCCCCTCCCCTCGTGCCTGGTGAAAAATAGCGCCAAAAACATTTATCTTGCCAAATGCCCGGATTCGTGTATACTGGAACAGAAAATTTCATATAGAAGTCTATTCTTTTCTTCAATTTATCCTCGATACCTGCGCTGTATTGATACACACCGCTTGTTTCTGTCGAAGCTTTCACTGATTGCTTGAATCGAAAAACCAATTTATGAAACAGGTGTGACTGTCACTCCAAATAAAATTTAAGATGTAAACACTATCCATTCAGGAGAATTAATGAATTTTAGCCAATTCAAGTTTAACCCGGCCATTGAAGCCGGTATCGCAGACTGCAACTTTATCACCCCTACTCCCATCCAGGAAAAAGCCATTCCGTCCATTCTCGAAGGCCGGGATATTCTCGGTCTGGCACAGACTGGAACAGGCAAAACAGCGGCCTTTGTTCTTCCCATGATCCAGCGGCTTATGACTGCAAAGAAAAAATCCGTGGGCGCCCTGATCGTGGCCCCTACCAGGGAACTGGCCGAACAGATCCATGATGCCATCGGCATGATGGCAAAACACACCGGCATCCGCAGTGTAGCGGTTTACGGCGGTGTCAGCAAACCCAACCAGGTAAGGGCAATCCGGTCCGGTGCCAACATAGTGGTAGCCTGTCCCGGACGGCTGCTCGACCTTGTCAATGACAGGGCCGTCAACCTTAAAAATATTGAAATGCTGGTGCTCGATGAAGCAGACCACATGTTTGATAAAGGATTTTTACCCGATATCAGGAAAATCATCCAACAGTGCCCGAAAACCCGTCAATCCATGATCTTTTCAGCGACCATGCCCAGGGAAATAAGACATCTGGCCGAAAGCATACTCTCTTCTCCGGTACAGGTACAGATCGATCATGCCAAGCCCATAGAAACCATTTCCCATGATCTGTTCCAGGTCACCAAAGACAGGAAAACCGGTCTTTTGAAAACCCTGCTGGAAAAACCTGAAATGGACAGCACCCTAATATTCACCCGCACCAAGCACAAGGCAAAAAGCCTTGCACTCCATCTGCAAAAAGCCGGGTTCAAGGCCACGTCCCTACAGGGCAACCTTTCCCAGCCCAAAAGGAAAAAAGCTCTGGACGGATTTAAAAACGGAACGTACCAGTTCCTCGTGGCCACAGATATTGCCGCCCGGGGCATTGACGTGTTCGGCATCTCCCATGTCATCAACTATGACATGCCGGATACCACCGAAGCCTATACACACCGCACCGGACGGACCGGGCGGGCCAGCAGCCACGGGCAGGCCGTCAGTTTTGCAGGACATGAAGACAACCGGATGGTTTCACTCATTGAACGAAGGCTGGGCAGAAAAATGCACCGCCCCGTCAATCCTGCATGATATTCTGAGCATATAAGCCGCCAGGCCGCCTATTGAGGCGGCCTGACTGTTCCCTTGTAGAACGCCTCGCATTCTTTTTTACCGGACAACAAAGCCATGCCTTCCTTGATCAGTGAAAGGGCCGGACCGGCTATGGCCCTGACCATGTTCGGCTTATGAATAACCGGGTCCTGGAAACTGCCCTGTATTTTCTGCTTCATAAGGGCGCATCCATTGTTATCGATCAATGCCGCGACCAGGTCGTTGAACCGTTCGTTTGCAATATCGAGTCCCCCTTTTAGGGCGATCCGGTAACTGCTTGTCGCCATGGCCACATCCGTTGCCATGGCCATACCACTGTCGATATCCCAGTCAGAAACAAAAGCTTTGATTGCCGTACTGTCACCCGAAGCCGTAACAATGCTTGCAAAATCAAGTCCCTTGGTCACAAGCAGGCCGAAAGGCCCGGCCAGGACCACAGCGCCCAGGTCCACCAGATCGAAATGCTGGCTGGATTCATACCTGGCAAGTATCTGGTCCAGATCTATTCCGTTGAGCCTGATATCCTCGCCCTGCAACGTAACCCGGCCTGACAGTGCCTGTTTCATATTTAAAAGGGTCCTGCCACGCGTTTCCAGTTGCAGGGCAAAATCCATCTGCCCCTCTAAAAGCGGCTTTTTTAAATCAGGACCGGCAGCGTCATCGACATGAAAACCAGGCAGGGAAAAATCGAGTGAAAAAGCAGGCACCTCCCCTGAAAAATCCGCCCTGCCCTTTCCGGACCCCGAGGCCCTGAAAGCCAGCATGTCAAGATCCTCGATATCAAAGACACCATCGCTGCCGGAGACCTTGAATGTGATATCATTTATTTCAAGGCGGTTTTGCTCCGGTTGACCCTGGAATACGACCCGACCGTCAGTCACCAGGATTTCATCGATGTCCATTGCCTGCAAACGGCCGTCAGCCACATCGTATCCGGCTTCTTCATCACCAACCGGCATCCCGCCGGACTTCAGCTGAACAACCGGCTCTGTCACCACGATCCTGGTGACCTGGACCTGCTTTTTAAGCAACGCTTTCAGCGCAATGTCAACGCGGATCTTTTTTACTGTGATAATGGGAGCATCCGGCCCCCATACCTCCACATCTGCCATAGTGGCATGGATGCCAGGGAACAATCCGATCCCGGCCCTGCCCTCGATCCTGACATCCATTCCTGAGGCCTCGGATGCAGCCGACGACACCATGGATTTCAAGGGCCTGATATCCAGAAAGTGAATCAGTACAATTGCAGCGATAACCAGGACGACCAGAACCAGTCCTGCGCCCATAACCGTTTTCCCGATTAATTTTAGCTTTGGTGATGGCATCGACCCTCCCTGATTTCAGCAATGGCATATGGAATGTGATAGGATATGCAGCTATGTTTTGTCAAGCATATTGAAGCATTGAAACATCCCGGCAGAATTAGTTTTTTTTATTGACATGCCGGAATGCCCGTAGGATAATACGACATATTACTAATATCTCATGACCTGCGGAACAATCCAGGAAAAAGGATGGAATCATGAGCTCTTCCACACACAGCAAAACCGGCTTCATCTTGTCTGCAGCAAAGGTTTTTTTCAGCATCCTGGTTTTAAGTGCCGTGCTGTCACTTGCCGCAGGCATGCAGGCAAAAGCATCTGCCGACACTCAGTGCACCTCGATCAACGGAATCGAACACCTTTTTTTGACAAACCGGGATGAGATTGACAACGCCCCGGTCCGGCCCGGATCCGATCTTGCATCGTTTGAATGCAGTATCCCGGTTTTCTGTGAACCCGTGGATATTTTTGTAGTCCTGGTTTCTCCTGACAACACCCTGTACTACCCTGATCCTGAATACCGGATGGGAACAAAGTTGTTTCCCCTTGCGGCAAATACCATGGGGGGCTTCAACCAGACGATCGACAATGGCGGCATGCCCCTTGCTTCCGGCACCTGGCAGGTCTACCTGCTTTGCATGCCGTCACGGACAGAAGGACTCTCTTACCGGCTCACAGAATACCAGGTCGACCTGGACACGGACATTGACCGGTCTTCAATCCCCTACAACGATTCACCGGTGATCCTGAGTGAAGATATGGAGACGCTGGTAGATGACCTGACCGATTTCACCCTTGCTTTTTATCACCAGGCCGCAATACACGAAAACGGCAGGGATCAGAACATCTTTTTTTCCGCATACAGCATTGAAAATGCCCTGGCCATGACCTGGGCGGGAGCACGCAACCGGACCGCCGCCGAGATGGCCGATGCCATGCAGATAACCCTTGAACCCCTGACTTTCCACCCCTGTTTGAATTTCCTCAATATTGACCTGAACAGCCGGGGTGACCTGGTGCCGGAATCCGGAGACGCCTTTCAATTCAACCTTGTCAACGCGATATGGGCCCGCATGGGATATCCGCTGCTGCCGTCCTTTCTGGACACTATCAAGGAAAATTACAATGCCGGCGTACGCCGGCTGGATTTTTACAACGACCCTGGAGCAAGCCGGCAGACAATCAACATATGGGTTGAAGACCAGACACAAAACCGGATTCAAAACCTGCTTCCACCGGGCTCGATCGACCCTTCCACAGTACTGGTTTTGACAAATGCAATCTATTTCAAGGCTTCATGGTTTTCAGCATTTGACCCGGAATACACCCGTGATGATGTATTCACACGCGGTGACGGTTCAACCGTCACCGCTGCCATGATGGCCCAGCAGCTGCCTGCAAGGTATTACAAGACACCGGATTTTGATGCGGTCGAACTGCCCTATGTCAGCACCCGGTCCGGCAGGTATGAATATCCAGGTGAATTGTCCATGTTACTGGTCATTCCGAACCCGAACCGGTTCGGACAAATCGAGGCCGCCATGGACAGTTCCTTTATCGATCACGTCATATCCTCCTTGAGATCAGGGGAGGTCAACCTGACACTTCCGAAATTTGAATTTGAATTTGAGATTCCGTGCAGGCAAATCATGCAGAACCTGGGCATGAACGATGCCTTCTCCCCATCTGCAGCCGATTTTACAGGACTGGTCGATCCATCTGTATCCCGGCCTTTTATTGATGAAATCTATCACAAGGCCTTTATCAACGTGAACGAAGAAGGAACCGAGGCTGCGGCAGCCACGGCCGTTGTCATGCGGGAGGTATCCGTACCGGATCCTGTAATCATTGCGGTGGACCGCCCTTTTATTTTCCTTGTCAGGGATCAGATCACCGGTGCCATCCTGTTCATGGGCAGGGTACTCGATCCCGTTCACGGGCAGGGTGATTGACCCTGAAAATCAGCCGTTTGCCGGACCTGAAAATACTATTTTGACCAGGGTCCCTCCAGATTCGAGGCAATCGTCCGGGGTGCTGCAGAAAGGGCAGGACCGGACATCCCCGGGACAGATATCTGTATCGGCAGGAATATAGACGCACCTGGTGGAATCGATTTTCAAGATGAACTCATATTGCTCGGAAAACAGTTTTATCCGCAACAGGTCCAGCCCCCTGCCTCCGGCGTTGAAATCATACGGAGACCTGGTGGTGTAATCCGCCGATTCCGGAGGAGTGAAATAATTTTCGAACATCAGCCGCATTTTTTCTTTTGTAATCCCGATGCCATGATCCCTGACAACGAGCTCTGGACCGTTTTCCCGGCCAGAAGTCAAAATGATGTCAATTCTGCTGCCGTCCGGTGTATACTCGACAGCGTTCCTGATAAGGCCGGTTATTATGATATCAAGGATCCGGGGCGGCAGACGGACCGGGCCTGTTTTTTCCAGCCCGGTATTCAGAGTACAGCTGCGATGGGCGATATCGGCTGACAGGTGCTGCAGGTGGTCCGATAAAACAGGTCCCGGAAAAATAATTTTGGATTCGATTGTCTCAGGTCCGAAAATATTTTCAATGGCCTGATCCACCTTTTCGATGACCGCCGCTCCCGGATCCTGCGTGTCCACAAGAAGTGTGAACGCATCCCGGCACTCAGCCACAAGCTGTTTTAAAACAGGATAGACCCTGAAATCTTTTTTTTGCAGCAGGTCACCGGCCTCATACTGTATTTCCAGAATCCTGCGCAAATTACGCTGGCACCTGGCCACAATTTTTTCAATCTGCGGATCATCGATGTCCATGGCCTGTAATTTTCTGGCCAGCAGTTTCATGGCCGCATCCAGGACTGAAACAGGGGTTTTCAATTCATGGGCAAGATGATGGATAACCTTGCCTTTTGCCTGGTTCATGATTTTCAAATCCTGGTATGACTTCCTGAGTTCTTCATTTATCCGGGTGTTTTCGATAGGCAGGGCAACCGTGCTGGCAACCATCATCAGCATCTCGGTATCGGTTTCATCGAATTTACCAAGCTGCTTGTTCACTACGGAAATAACCCCTATGGTCCGGTCCTTGAGCTTAATGGGAACAGAGAGCATGTTTTCAGCTACAAGATCAGTTTCTTCATCCACCCGTCTCAGGTAGAACGAGCACTGGGATACATCGTCAATGACCAGGGGAACACCTGTCTTGTAGACATGCCCGGATACTCCCTGGTCAGCCGGGAACCGTATTTTCTTGAATTTATTTTCAGATTCCTCGTCCTTGAATTGAACAGAAAAAAAATACAGCTCATCCGCGGCTTCGTCTGCAAGGAGAATAAACGCTCCCTCCACACCGACCAGGTGCTGAATTTCCGATGCAATCAGGGCAATCAGGTCCCCGAGCCTGTGATAGGTGTGCAGGGCGTTTGAAATCCGGAACATGATCTGGTTGGTTTTGGCCATTCTTCTTTCAGCAGTGACGTCCCGCAGTATCAATACCTGGCCGATGGGCTCGTCATGCTCATCGTACAAAATGGCGCCGTTGATTATAATATCAAGAATCCGGCCGTCTTTTGTATAACGCTGGGTTTCAAAGTCAAGCACGGTACGGTTTAAAAACAACTGCTTCATTCCCTTTTTTGCCTGTTTGAGCAGGTGCCGGGGTATGAAATTGATATTCCGGCCCTTTATTTCATCCAGGGTCCAGCCGAAAACCCTTTCAAAAGCGGGATTGACATATTCCACGGTATTGTCCAGTGAAAATGCGAAAACCGGGTCCGGAAGAAATTTCAGCAGGGTATTGAGCCGTTTCGATGCCGGTCTGCCGGTGTGTTCGGCTTTACCGCCGTTATGCGGAATATTGTGATCCATTCAGCGTACGATGTCACAATACTGAAGATAAGTAATTGATCATGCTGGAAAATTATGCTTTTCCCCACTTTTTGTCAACCGCTTTTTCAACCAGGGAAGCGAAAGACAAAAAAATTTTGACTAAAATAAGAAAATACGGTACATTTCAATTAAGACGTACCAATAATCCTTAATTTGTGTCTTTTTCAAAACCGAACCAGTGTCATGGCCCGGTATATGCCAGTGCCAGGTAAATGACTGATCGTATATCTGTTTTCAACCTGTTATAGATAAGGTTCCTGATGAAAAAACACCTCTTTTTTTCCATTGTGTTCCTGTGCTGGATAACTTTATCAGGCAATGTTATGCAGGCACAGGGTCAAGACAGTTACACGGATTCATTCGACAAGGGTCTTTTTCTGTTCGAAACGGGCCGGTACACAGCCGCCTTTGACATCTTCAGCAGCCTTTGCGAAAAAAATCCTGAAGATGAGGCTCCCACATTCATGATAGGAAGGTCCGCCTTTGAAGCCGGTGATTATGAAACCGCCGTCATGATATTCGACCGGCTGTTAATCATAAACCCTCAATCGATCCGCGCCCACCTCGAACTTGGAAGATGCTTCATGAAGCTAAAGGCCTACCAAACGGCAAAACTGTACTTTGGCAAAGTTCTTGAATCCAACCCCCCTGAGCCGGTAAGAACCAACATCGTGTCCTATATCGAAGCAGCGGACACGGCGCTGAAACAACATTTTTTCAGCGGCTTTTTCAAACTGTTCAGCGGCTGGAACGACAATCCCGGCGCTCTACCCCAGTCCAGTATCATTCACGTTCCCGCCTTGAATGACCTGGCCGTAACCCTTGACTCGGAACAGGCTGATTATTTTCTGGGCAGTCACTTGAAAATTGGCCACAAGTTCCGGCCTGAATCCATGCCCTTTACCTGGGAAAGCGCTTTTTCGGCATACCAGGTTTTTTATGACACCCAGAACAGTGAAAGCATCTCCTATGTGTCGGCACAGACCGGGCCGGTATTCAGCCGCCCCTCTTTCACGGTTTCTCCCGGAATCAGCCTGTCCTACATGGACAGGCATTTTGACAAATACATGGACAGTGTTGCAGGCCTGCTGTCAATTCAACACCGGTTCACTCCAAAGGCCGGTCTTATGGCACTGCTCAAGGCTGAACAAAAAGATTTTGCCGATGATGCAAGGGATGCGGATGCATTCAGTATCATGTGCCAGCCTGTAATCGAGATGCGGGATATCATCTGGTACCTGTCGGTCACTCTCAGTCAAGAGGATGCAAGGCACGGTGAATACGATCTCAAGCGGCTGGAAATCTCCCCAGGGGCCAAAATACCTTTGCCCATTGACATGGCCCTCAACTTAGGCGGCCGGTTCAGCCGTAGTGAATATGACGATCTTTATTCCATGTTCAACACATCCAGGACAGATACCCTTTACAGCCTCTTTGCCGGCATTGAAAAAAAATTGTTTGAAAAAAAATACCGCATGAAAAGCCTGACGGCCAGCCTGGATTACATCTGGACAAACGCCGGCTCAACCATTGATCTATATGACTATACGCAGAACCAGGTACTTTTGTCCCTTATCATGACATTTTAATGGTGACTTTTATGAAAAACAAAATTCTTTTGTCAGTTATCGGTGTATTGCTTCTTGGTATCCTCTCGGCCGCACCGGCCCGGGCCTCAAAAGAGGCTGCGGGAAAAGCCATGGCCGTCAGAGGTGGGGTCACCGCTGTTTCCAGCGGCCAGTCCCGCCTGCTTAAAATCAACAGCCCCGTATATGTCCAGGACACCATTGTCACCGGAAACAGGGGCAGAATCCAGCTTGTCTTCAGGGACAATACCATAATCACGCTGGGCCGGGACAGTGAATTGACCATCGCCGCCTACCGCTGGGACGATACCGGAGAGGACAACGCCATGACCAGCGAAATAAAGGAAGGAGTTTTCCGCATACTCGGCGGTGCCATTACACGAAAATCACCGGAAACTTTCACCACCAGGACACCGGTGGCTACCATAGGAATCCGCGGTTCCATATACAAAGGCAGGTTCAGGGACAATACCCTCAGCGTGCTGTTCGAAGGCGGCACCGGAATCGATGTCATCAATGCCGCAGGTTCCGTACCCATACTGCGGCCTGGTTACGGCACGATTGTCACTGATTTCAACACAGCACCCGAAAAGGCATCCCGCTTCACCACCAGGCAGATAGAAGCAATTGACAGGGAACTGGCCGCAGGAAGCCCGGAAGATGAGCAGGAAAAAACAGAAGGGTTGACAGAAACAGAAAGCAGTGAACAGGAACAGACCGGTACAACGGGCCGAACCGAAGAGACAGCGGTTGATCAGATGGAAACCGGCCCACTTGACACACCCGGGAACCTTGACCAAGATCGCCTCGAGCCTGAACCCCAGTCAGCCTTTGTTGTCACCGGCAGATATAAATCCCTTCTGCAGAATGAAAACGGCACCCAGTCCCGTTACAGCACAGGAGACACCGCGGGAACCAGTGACCAGGGCCGTGTAACAGGCCATATAACCCTTTCAGACAGTACCACAAGATCCTTTGCCTACCAGCTACCGGAAATTGACCCGGAATACCCGTACGACGGCCCCCATATATCCGAGCAGACGCGTGAATTCCTGCTGGCCGGCGAAACCCGGACTCTTCGTTCAACCATCATGTCATCGCCCACAGGAGAATTCTCCATGTTTTCGATTCCAGGAGAATTCCTGGACAACGCAGCCGGTCCGCTGAGGTTCCATGATTTCGGTTATGCAGGCATTCCGGCCCAAAGCGTGCCCTCAAACGGCATTGACACTTATACCGGAATGATGATGGCTGTCGGAACCATGCCGTCAGATAACGGCAGGGTCACCCTGGACATTGGTCATTTCTTCTGTGAAATCAACTGGCATTCTGGAACCTATATCGCCCATTTGACCCGTGGCCCCCAGGGAGAAACCGGGCACGGCCCATTGATATTCGGAGATATTGACAACACTGTTTTTTCAAGCCTGCACATGGCCGGACCCTCTCCCGGAGCTCCGGATGAAAACAATCCCGGCACAGTGGATTTCAGCCGGGGTGTCCTGGAAACAGGAGAATTTTACGGTAACGACGGTCTTGGATTCGGCCTTACCGGCCATGCATCGTCTATTGATATCGAGACCCAGAGCCATGTTCTAAACACCCGCGATTTCATCGCCGGAGCCCTGCTTGAAGTTGATGACTTTGAAATACCGGCCCCGTCAGGCACAGCCCGGTTCAATGGATTCGTGGCCGGGCTGTCGGAAAACATGGCTGACCCGGGTCTCAACAGACGTCTTTTCATGAATACATCCAGCGACGACATGTCCCTGTCCATCGACAGGGACAACGGGCGGGTTACCGGACACATCACGGCCATTGACCAGCTTCACGATACCGGGGACATCCATGTCACAATCGGAGACAATGACCTGTCCGCATATGTCCTGGACGATCACTTCATCGCCTGCCTGTCCGACGGACCTGAAGGTTCCGCCGATATCACACGCTTAAAGCCTTACGGCAACTATCTGGTCACGGCAGCACCCAGAGATGAGGATGACATGAATTCAGGCCATCCTACTCCCGGTCACCAGTTCTCGGAGCATATCCAGTGGGGTTACTGGGAGGCGGCCTATGAAGATCCGGTCACGGAAATAGATCATCATATCCATGTCCCGGGATCACTCTGGATCGCAGGAGAACTCACCCCTGCGCATGTTGTGAATCATCTTGCAGCCAATGGATTCATCGGTACCTATGAAGGCGGGGCCGAGGGAATTGTCATAAAAGGCGGCATCGTATCACAACTTTCAGGGGGGCACACAGAACTTGCCATCGATTTCAGCCCCGGCGCACAGACACCGGTCAGCGGCAGCATAAGCTTTGATGCCGCCACCCTGAATGTTACCGGCCACCTGCCTGTCAACGGTGCCGGATTCACTGCCGGTATAAACGGGGCGGATCATGGGGTGAACGGTGCGTTTTTCGGTCCCGGCGCAGAGGCCATGGGAGGCAATTTCAAGGGCTTTGACAACGATATCCTTTATACCGGCATCTTTGGTGGAAACCTGCGTTGAAGCTCACCTACCTGTTCAACCGCCGGACACCTTTCAAGGCGGGGTTTGCCGTAATTTTTGCAGCCTGTGCTGTCTGGTATTCCTTTGGATATGACAAGCCTTTTCTGCTTTCCTCCATTGACAACAGGATTCATGACCAGTTGTTCCGCATCCGGGGCCCCCGGCCCGTATCCCAGGATGTGGTGATTGTCGATATCGATGAAGCCAGCCTGAAAAAATATGGTCAATGGCCCTGGCCGAGAGACCTTGTGGCTGACCTGATCCGCAGAATCAACCGTGCCGGCCCCGTTGTGATCGGCATGGACATTGTCTTTTCCGAAAGGGACCAGACAACGCCTGCAGTGTGCGTCAACCGCTACCGTCACCGGCTTGGTTCGCCTGATGCAGAGACTCTGGCCGACATATTGATCCGGGATCCGTCCATGGATCACGACCTGATTCTCGGTGATGCCATTGCAGACGGCAACGTGGTGGCAGGATATTTCTTTTTAAAAAACGATGACAAACAAAAAACCAAAAACGAGACACCGTTTCCCTCGATCACCATCCGGATTGTTCCGGAAACGGTCAGCTATGCTGATATCAGACTTGAATCGGCATACAGGGCCGTTGTCAATATCGATGAGATCGCCACGGCCCGTTCTGAAGGATTTTTCAACGTCTTCCCAGATCCCGGCGGTACTGTCAGAAAAGTACCGCTGTTCATTTCCATGGACACGATCCCGTATCCCTCCCTGGCTTTTGAAGTCGTGCGGGTGGCCCATGATATACAGGCCGCCACGATACATGTGTCAAAAAACACGGGCAGTGCCCTGAAAGGTGTGTCTTTTGGACAATTCACGGTTCCAACAGATGCCCGCGGAAATCTTGCCGTCAATCACAGGGGACCGGTCTATTCGTTTCCATATCTTTCCGCCGCCGATATACTCAACGGCGACCACAATGAATCACTTCAAGGGCGAATCGTCCTTATCGGCTCATCAGCCACCGGGATAGGAGACCTGGTCGCCACACCCTTTTCATCAACTTTTCCCGGTGTGGAAGTCCAGGCCGCAGTCATTGATAACATCATTTCAAAAGATATCATGGTCCATGACATCAGAACGGAAATCGGCCTGACCTATGTGGTGATTGTGACAGGCGGACTGCTCATGCTGGCGGCCCTTGTCTTTTTACCGGCCATCCCCGGGAGCCTTGCTGCAGCCGGTCTTCTTTCCGGCATCTGTGTGGCCGATTACCTGTTTTTTTTCAAGCAGAACCAGCTTGTGGGTATTGTCTATATCCTTTTTTCCCTGCTGACGCTTTTTATCACTGTCACGGTGATCAATTATTTTTATGAAGGCCGCAGGAGAAGGTTCATCCGTCACGCCTTTTCACATTACATTGCACCGTCCGTGATTCATCAGCTGTTACAGAACCCGGACAAGCTCAAGCTTGAAATTGAAAAAAAAGAGGTGACTGTTTTCTTCAGCGATATCAGGGGATTCACCCCCCTGGCCGAGCAGATGCCACCCGAGGAGCTCGGCCAGTTTCTCAACCGTTACCTGACTGTCATCAGTGACATCATCATGACCCACGGCGGCATGGTGGACAAATATATAGGTGATGCGGTAATGGCTGTCTGGGGAATACCGGTGGAGGATGAAGCCCATGCGTCAAGGGCGGTTTCAGCCGCCATCGACATCCGGCAGGCACTGGCTTCCTTTAACCTGGAACAGGCATCCAGGGACCTGGACCTTGTAACCGGTATCGGCATCAATACGGGTCCTGTACTGGCCGGTAATTTCGGCAGCCAAAACCGGTTCGACTATACCGTGGTCGGCGACCATGTCAACCTGGCCTCCCGGCTGGAAGCATTGAACAAAACCTATGGCGTGGACATCATTGTCTCCGAATACACCCTTGCCCACATCCGGGACAAATTTTTCAGCCGCTGCATCGACACTGTCATGGTAAAGGGAAAAACAAAAGTGATAGATATCTTTGAAATCATGTGCAAAGGAACCCCTGACCCGGACACCCGGTTGCAGGCAGATGAGTTTTCTAAAGCCCTGGCCTGGTACCGGAACCGGGAATTCACCAGGGCGCTGGCCCGGTTCGAGGAGCTCAATTCAAGGTATCCCTCCCGCCTCTACCAATTGTACACTGACCGGACAAAATACTTTTTGACCCATCCCCCGCCACGGGACTGGAACGGGGTTTTCAAGCATCGGGTGATTGTGTGACATCGGTTCAAAGCATGCCGGAAAAAAGGTCCATCAGGCTCTGCCAGCATGATCCGTTGTCTTCTATCCCAGCAAAACGCTGCCTGCCATCAGGCCGGTGGCTGATTTTTCCCGGTCCGGGGGCGACTTTGTATCAATTTTCCATCCAACCGCAGCAGCCAGCGATCTGAAATCAACCCCCATGCCTGACATGGATTCCCTTGACCGGTCCGGATGCCGGCAGGCCCCCTGGCCGGACAGAACCGCACACTCGGCATGCTCTTCACAAAACAGGGTTTTGCAACATCCGCCCGCCAGTCCGTAAGCTTTTTCAAACCCGTTTTCCAAGGCAAATATTTCCAGGCCGGCCGCGGTTTCATGAACGATACGGTTTACATCCAGGCGGTCGGGCGAAAGAAGAATTTCCCATGGAATATCGAATTTGAACACCAGCATGTCCGTAAAATCCAGAATATGCCGTTTGAATTTTTCCGGTCCCATCACATTGGGAGGGCAGCTCATGGATGCCCCGTATCCGGGACATCCCGGTTCTTTGCAGAACCCTGCAAACAGAGGGTCTATGGGAATATTTTCCACAAGAATGAAGCCCGCGTCGCTCACCCCTGAGGCAAATGCCTGCTCAAGAAGAATGGCTTTTCTTTTATCCATTGTCATCTTTGACTTCCTTTATAACTTCAACCACCCGTTTTTCACCCAGCACCTCGATGACATCCCCATGGAATATTTTTTTTCTCTTTTGGGTTTCAATCCGGTGGTTCACAAGGACATTTCCTTCCTGGATGAGGTGCTTTGCCTCCCCGCCGCTGGCTGCCAGACCTTCGAATTTCAATATTTTATACAATTCCACGGGTTCTTCAGTGATCCGGACTGTCCGGGGTAAGGGCATTTCCATATAGCGCTGCCTTTTTGTCCATATTTTATTGAAAAACACCGTGTTAGCACAAACCCGCATTAAAAACAACAAACAAACTTGCTTTATCCAAAGGGAGTGTATTAAAACAGGGCGGTAAACATCCATTTCACTTAAAGTTTAAGGATTCGAATCATGGATCAAGTGCCCGGAAGACTCAATTTATCCCATCTGTTTTTATTCATGCTGCTGTTTTCAGGCTGTTATTTAAGCTACAAAATGATTGAAATCTACCTGCATGCCATCATTTTTGCCCTTATACTGACCGTCTTGACCACACCTTTGTACGAACGGATCACCCGGAAACTGAAAGGCAGAACAAACCTGGCAGCAGCTGTCTGTACCCTCATGGTAACCATTGTCGTCGTCATTCCGCTGTTCTTCATTCTCATGGCGGTCATCAAGCAGGGAATCCAGACAGCCTCTGCCGCAAACAAGTGGATCGACACCCAGGATATGCAGACACTCATGGCACTACCCCTTATTGAAAAAAGCATCCAGCTGTTTAATGCCTACATGCCCAAAGAAGCACTTGCAAGCATTGATTTTCCTGGAATGGTAAAATCCGTTTCCGCCAATGCCGGTAAACTGTTTATCCAGAACAGCCAGCGGATTATCGGCAATATCACCACCATTTTGTTGAATTTCACCCTGATGATATTTATTTATTTTTTTGCCATCCAGAAACAAAAAGAGCTTTTCACCTATATATTCCGCCTGATGCCCCTGTCGGGAGAATACGAAAAACTCCTGGTCGACAAGATCAAGGCTGTTTCCAGGTCAGCTATTCTCGGCACCCTGATCACATCAGCCGCCCAGGGGGCGGCCGGTGGAATAGCCTTTGCCATATGCGGTCTTCCGGGCTTGTTCTGGGGTGTCATAATGGCCTTTGCCTCATTGATTCCACTGGTGGGGACCGCCCTGGTATGGGTTCCTGCCGCGGGCTACCTGTTTCTTGCCGGCCATTTCAAAAGGGGTATATTCCTGGTCATATGGAGCATCGTGGTGGTTGGAATGATCGATAACCTGCTGCGGCCATTGTTCATGAAAGGTTCTGCCGGAATGAACACGGTCCTGATTTTTTTCTCCATCATAGGAGGGTTGAACTTTTTCGGCCTGATAGGCCTTCTTTACGGGCCCTTGATTTTCGGTATCACACTGGTGCTTTTCTATATTTATGAACTGGAATTCAATGATTTCCTCAATTCCCAGGATGAGAAAAAAACCAGGCAGGTGGAATCCTGATGACAGGAAAACGTAACACCCTGCTGCTGGCTGCAGCTGCATGGACTGTTCTCGCGTGGGGCAACTTCACATGGATCCCGGGCACGGTGTCCTGTCAGGCTTCCCAAACAATCGTATCCGGCCGGACCATGGGAACCTATTACCAGGTAAAAATCATATCCGGCGGCCGGGTGGATGCCGCAACCATGAAAAAACAAATCGATGCCCTGCTTGAAGGCATCAACGGCCGCCTGTCGATGTTCGATCCGGACAGCGAGCTGTCAAAATTCAACCAGTGGCCGGCTAACCGGCCTTTTTTGGCCTCGCCCGGCTTTCTGAAGCTGATGTCCACTGCCGGCAGGATTTACCGGCTCACAGACGGTGCATGGGATGGAACCGTCAAACCCCTTGTGGATCTGTGGGGGTTCGGAACACAGGATCCCCTCCGGACTCTCCCTGATAAAAATGAAATCCTGTTGCTTTTATCCCGCACCGGATTTGACAAAATCCGGATAGATCCCCCACAACTTCAAAAGACCATTTCCGGCCTGACTCTTGATTTAAGCTCCATTGCCAAGGGATATGCTGTGGATCAGACTGCTGCATTCCTCGAGCAAAAGGGGTTTGACAATTTTTTAGTCGATATCGGCGGAGAAATTGCAGCAGCCGGGACGTCGGAACCAGGCAGAAAATGGAAAATCGGCATCGACACGCCGGATCCTGCCACGCCACATCAGAAAGTATACCTTGCCCTTGCACTCGAGAACCAGTCTATAGCAACCAGCGGTGACTACCGGAATTTCACCGTCATCGACGGCAGATCCTATTCGCATATCATCGACCCGGCCACGGGATACCCGGTTAAAAACCGCGTCGCCAGCGTATCGGTCATTGCCTCGAACTGCGCCTTTGCCGACGGTCTTGCCACGGCAATGATGGTCATGGGTGCAGACCGGGCCATTGCCCTGGCAGACCGGCTTGAACAAGTGGCGGCCATGATAGTTTTAAGGATACGGGACGATGAATTTGAAAACCTTTATTCATCTGGATTTGAAGCTTTTATTGTCCCTTGATCCACACCCCCATAAGAAATAAAATATTTCAGATTTAATCATGACCTTCTAAGAATGAAAATAATATAAAACGTTTAACCATTACGTTTCTGGAGTATAACAATATATTCCTGACGCATGGTATTGGCCATTCCGACAATTTGTCTTGGTAAGGATCTGACAGGCATAAATCCTTTTTCTTTTCCAATATCCGTCACTATTTTATGCAATCCCCTAACAGCATCTTTCCGGATATTCAACGCCTTGCTCAACTGGCTATCGTTGGTGCCGATTATGATGGTACACATTCGATCTTTTTTAAGTACTCGAGAACATTCAGAAATCACCTTTTCCATATCTTCAAGGTATATGACATATTTTTCTTTTAGATTTTTGCCACGCAGTCCTATCATTTGATTACCTAATTGAAAAATTTCAGTGTCAAAATATTTTAGTTGAGAATCATCATTTTTAAGATAATCAATGGCAAAACTATAAGGGGGAGAGAATATAATACCATCCAAACTATTGGTTTCAATATCCATATTTCGGGCATCCCCTTGATATAGAGCTGTTTGAGCCGGCCAAATATTCAATTGTTTAAAGACATGGCTGATTTTATTTACCGCGGCAGTATAACGTTCCAGAATTGATTTAAAATATTCAGCATGTGATTTTTTTGAGCTTCTTCTTGCATAGCCACCACTATCTAAAAAAGCCAGAAAGATCAAATTGAAAATTTTTTCACTTTCAGCCGGTTCCAACAAGGGATTATTTTTTAAAAATAAATTTTGTTGTTGGGAAATTTTTCCTAAACAGGTATCGAAATTAGAAAATTGGTATTCATGCCCGCTAGTAAAAATATCCAGAGAAGCAGGGTCTATCTTCAAAGCATCGTATTTGGCCTGGGCCATGAATTTACAAAACGGACTGGCATCTATCCCTATTGAATTAATTCCCATTAAAGCAGCCTCAACAGGCACGGTTCCTGACCCCATCATTGGATCAAGAATGGTGTCCCCTGGCTTTATCCCCATTATATTAATTATAGCTTTTATCATCTGCGGGTGGAATTTTCCCCGGTATGGGAAAAGTCCATGCGTAGCATACCCTGTTCTGAACTGGTTGTTGATAAAAAATGATTTTAAGCGGGAAGACGAATAATCCGGAATTTTTACTGGATCTCCAGTACAGATGAAATAATGATTGGTGAATTCACCATCTACTTTCACAAAATAGGCGCTGTTTTTTATGAGTTCCTTTTTTGTTAGAATACTGCTTTCATAATATGCAAGCGCAAGTTCATATACTTCACTTAATCCAGGAGATATTTCAAGTCCAGAAGAAAACAGTTTATGATACATCCCTTTTTGTAAAACATTGCGGGCATTGAATATTTTACAATTTAAATTATCGGCGGGCTCTGCCATCAGTTCCTTTTTTGATAGGTAAAACATCCATTGATGTGGCATCATGTTCTATCTCAATGATTGCAAGAACACCTTCAGATATGGCAAGATTCCTCCACACAGGGAAATATGGCTCAATTTCTGCAAAATTGCCAATTCTGTCCGTCAGGTATTTGTACATATCTCGTACCGCCTTCAATTACATTATCAAGCAGACCCACAGCCATCTTATTCAAAGCTCTGTGGCTTGAGGAAATATTACCGGTTTCCCATTCCACAGCAAAAAATTTATTATCAGGCAAAAATTTTACGGAATCAACCGGGCCCGGCCGCAGACGAGAAGCAATTTTCATGCGGTATTCACCTTTCCAACCATTCCTTTCAAGGGATGCAATAAAATTCTTTTTTATGGGAACCACGCCATTTGCCTTTTTAACAGGATACAGGATGAACTTTTGGCTGTTTACAGGCCAGGTTATGCTTGTTATGGCCTCATGTACTTCCTCAAGTATGATTTTAAATGTATCCGACCTGGAAAAAGGACCTTTCTGTAGCAAAAATTCAGTTTTCAATATTTTCATTTAAAAGTTCCTCTACATCTTGGATAAAGTCAGCAGCAGTGGTGTTAAGTGTTTTGGAAAGTAGCAGAATGGTTGTGAGACTGGGTTGACGTAATCCCCTTTCAAGAAGTGATATATAGCTGCGATCCAGTCCGCATTCCTGTGACAATTTTTCTTGAGACAATTTTTTAATGGCTCTGTGTTTTCTAAGTACCTGGCCGAATATTTTTTCTATCCTCAAAGACGAATCTCCTAAATTTGCTGAAAACAACAATACATAGTTTGTTCTTGTGATTCTACAGACTATAGTCTGCAAAAAAACATTTGATCGGGCTCGATTTGTATGGTAATAAATTCCAATAATGGTTTTGAATCAAAAAATTAAGGATAAAAATGCTTTTTAAGGCTTTGCAGTTAGATGATAACCAATCTCTGAATCAATTTGCCCGTAAAACCCATATTCCTGTAAAACGACTTAAATATTACAATGATTCCAGAATAATGCCTTCAGGAAAGGATCTTGACGTAATATTAAAGGAAGCTGATATTTCTTTAACCAAATTGATGCTTTTGACAGGAAATTTGACTAGGGAATTGAAAACATTGCTTGCTAATCATGCAGATCAAATAAGCAGAATTTTATCTCCTCATCCAAAAAAAGAAAAATCTGTGAAACAAATAAAACCAATTTTTACTACAGAACTGGGAGAATTGTTTCAAAGGGGTGCAACACAAAAAAGTTGAAGAATTTTCATAAAAGGCTGGACTCAATCATCA
>CAYNHL010000065.1:0-18110 GCA_964397015.1 uncultured Desulfobacterales bacterium
CGATTTTGCCAAATCCAAGCTTTCTTTATACAAGGTGCCGCGCAAGGTCGTTTTTGACCAGGTGCCCCGGAACCCCACCGGGAAACTGATGAAACCGCAATTGAGAGAAAAATATACAGGCCGTAAGGAGGCTTTCAGAAAACTGGATTGATTTTCAGCACGGTGGCTGCTGTCGTGCATTGCTTGCTGAGCGGATCATTTGCCGCGCGGACGGATCGCGTTTTACGGTTCGGGTGGATTCCATAAACGGGTACATATGGTACACGGGTGCCATTATTAATTATAAACGTATTTAAGGGAAAGGAATTCAGAAATGAAATTTAAAAAATCACTGGTATTCATGCTTATCGTATTTGCAGGCCTGTTTGTTCTATCTTCGCCTGCAATGTCCGCTGCCCCTTCTCTTGACAAATGGAAACCGGATTTTGATCCCAAGGGAGCAAAATACAAGGTGATCGTGTCCAATGTGTCCACACCTGCCCTGGTGGGAACCTTTGCAGGATTCCAGATCCGCGATGAGCTGTGGAAACGTACAGATGGTAAGATGTATATTGATTTCAAGCCATTTTCCATCCTGGGCGGTGAAGTGGAAGTTCTCAACATGCTCCAGATGGGTGCGATCCAGGGTATGGGCGTCAGTTCCGTGGCCTCAACCAACCTGGGACCAAGGTTCGGTATTGTCAATCTGCCGTTTATGGTGGATTCTTTTGAAAAACTGGATAAATTCACCAGCAATGAAAAACTTTTCGGTCATTTTCTCATGGCAATGGATCACCAGGGTATTACCGGGCTGGATATAACCGGTTACGGCAACTATGGATGGGCAACCACAGTACCCGTGAGAACCATTGCAGATGCCAAGCAGGTCAAATTCAGGATCGCGGAAGCGGCCGTCAACCAGCTGACCTACAAGAACTGGGGATTCAACCCGGTGCCCATGCCCTGGCCCGATGTTCCCGTAGCCTTGAAACAGGGAGTCATTAACGGCCTTGATCATACCCTGGCCGTGTGCAACCTGACCAAGAAATTTGAAGTTGCCAACTATTTTACCCAGATCAATTACGCCCAGGGGCTGTTTATCTGGATTTTCAACAAAGCCTGGCTCATGAGCCTGCCTTCTGACTTGAGAGAAACCTTTATTCAGACGGTCAACGATGTATGTGCCGAAAACCGTAAAGCCACAGAACCATGGGAAAAGGAAAATATCGAGGATGCAAAATCCAAAGGAGTAGAGTTTTTTCAGCTGCCCCCGGATGATATGGCACTGCTCAAGGAACAAAGCAAGGCAACGTACGAAAAATATGCCGATGAGATCAACAAGCTTTATCCCGGAGATACCTACCGGCCTGACAATTATTTGAAAGAGGTACAGGATTTTCTGCAGTAATCCTGTTTGTTTTCAACGACATTCAACAGTACGGGATTTAAGTATATGCTTGGAAAAACAATGAAAAAACTGGATGCCGGCTTTACACGTGTCGAAGAATGGAGCCTGTTTGTCATCGTAATGGCAGCGCTTTTGTCTCTGTTCGCCAACGTGGTGCTCAGGTACGGGTTCAATTATACCCTTGCATGGAGCGAGGAGCTTGTCCGTATCGTTATTATCTACTCGACGTTCATCGGGGCGAGCGTAGCGGTTAAGCAGCGTGCCATGATACGTATTGACGCTGTTGTCCAGATTTTCCCTAAGCTCAAGACAGGGTTGACGTTCATTACCAATATCCTCATGCTGGCGTGGGCCGGCATGATCACTTTTTACGGGTATAAAATGACCGTTCTCCAGTATATCACTCACCAGAAGACGATCATAATGGAGATTCCCCTTGTTATTGTATATGCCATCATGCCGGTCATGGGGCTGATGGTTGCCGTCCGGACTATTCAGGTCATTGTTCAGGACATGAAACAGAATAAAAGGATTTTTTAATGCAGATCAGTGATTTAATCATTCTATGTGTCCTTTTAGGGTGCATGGTGACTTATGTGCCGGTTTTCTTATGTCTTTTTATTACCGCGACGGTCGGCTTTGTTTTTTTTCTAGGTATGCCCTTGGAGCTTCTGGCTCAAACGCTTTTCAGGAGCCTGGATAACTTTTCCCTGGTGGTTGTGCTGTTTTTTATTCTCTGCGGCAACATCATGAGCAAGGGGAAAAGTGTGGAAAAATTGATTACCCTTGCCAATGCCCTTGTCAGCTGGCTTCCCGGCGGACTCGGCATGGCAGGGGTTATCGGTTGCGGCCTGTTTGGCGCCATTTCCGGATCAACTGTGGCAACTGTGGTCGCCTTAGGCGGCTTCATGATTCCGGCCCTGATCAAGAACGGGTATGATGAAAACTATACCCTGGGCCTGATGACCACTTCCCCTAATCTCGGGGTAATTATCCCGCCAAGCATCGCAATGATTTTTTATTCCATGATCAGCAATGTTTCACTGGAGGGACTCTTTATCACAGGGTTCATTCCAGGCTTGATCATAATCGGGGCCATCTGCCTTTATACCTGGCTGCTCTACAGGAAAAGAACTGATATCGAAAGGCTTCCGGCCCCGAATCCTATTCAGCTTATCAAAATCCTGAAAGAAGGATTCTGGGCGCTGATGCTGATAATCATCATTTTCGGCGGTATTTTTTCAGGTATGTTCACTGCCAATGAGGCCGCGGTGGTGGCAAGCGTGTACGCTTTTTTCGTGGAGCTGTTCATTTACCGTTCCATGAATTTCGACGATGTAAAGGAGGTGACCGTGTCATCTGCTGTTACATCGGCCACGTTGCTGCTAATAGTGGCTTCTGCCACCTGTTTCGGGCGGTACCTGACATTTGAAAACATCCCCAACCGGGTGGCGGAGATTGTAGTGGCCAGCATTCATTCACCCATTGTGTTCCTGCTGGTCATGAATATCCTTTTGCTGGTGATAGGGATGTTCATGGATATCATTTCTGCCACATTGATACTGGGGCCTGTGTTCATTCCCCTGCTTGCACCGTTCAACGTGGATCCCATGCATTTCGGCCTGATTATGACCGTCAATCTGGCCATAGGATACTGTACACCGCCTATGGGGGTGAGCCTGTTTATAGTCGGAGCGCTGGCCAAGCGGGATATCATTTATGTATCCCGGGCGGTCATGCCGTTTTTGATCATACAGATAGCAGTATTGTTCTTTTTGACCTATTTCCCGCAGGTAGTGCTTTTCCTGCCCCGAATGTTCGGGTATCACTAGCTTTTTTGCCATCCATGGCGCCTGCCGACTAACCACCACATAAAGCAGGCGCCGCGGTTTTCGACAAAAAAAAGGCCGGTATCACAAAGCAGATTCAGTATTGTGATACCGGCCTTTTGGCCTGGCTTGAAATCAGTGGTGTATCAGATTCCCTTGTCCACAATATTCTTGTCGTGGCGCAGCCTCTCCTGTATACCCCTGCTGATGCTGTAGGATTCTTCGAAATTGTTCCAGAAATCCCTGTCACTGTCTTTCCAGTTTTTCCCGAATCTTTTGTTGAAATGACTCCCTAACTTGTCAAACAGGAGTTTCCATGTCGGCCTGCCTTCGTTGTGGGCTCCAAGAAGCTCTGTGATCAGCGTATCGAGCTCGCTCAAGTGCTCTTTGGAAAGGTAGGAGATGGCTCCCTTTTTTATGGATTGAATCAGCGCATCCGGATTCATGGCATGGGCGGTGAGCATTACAGCAGGGATATCCCGCTGGACACATTCTTCCAGCAGTTTAATGCCGTTTACTCCCATTATATCCAGAATGGCCAGGTCATATCTGGTCTGAAATATCTTTTCGGATGCGCTTTCATAATCATAAGCTACGTCGATTTCGGCATCTTCAAGTATTTCCTCGATGGTTTCGATTACATCTTTTTCATCGTCAACAGCCAGTATGTGTTTTCCTTTAAGAAAATCGGCGGATTTTTTCATAATATCTCCCTATATTGAATTGCCTTTATTCAGGCAACAGGCTGGTTGGTTTTATAAATATTTTGCTGATTGATAATAACACGCTGTAAAAATTAGTCTGTTTTACCTTTGTTCCTAATTATTCAAATTATGGCAAGGCGGTGAAAAAGTCAAGTCCATACTCGTTTTTGAGGGCGGTATTCTATTGCCCCTGCCGCATAAAGCGACCGCGGCCGTATTCCGGTGGTGTCCTGTGCCGATACCGGAAAAAAAGGGGGTATTATCCAGACCGCCGCCCTGAACCGCAACAACTCGCTGGCGCTCAAACAGGTTGCGGTTCTTAACGGGCGCCGGTCTGGATAATACTGATTCCCCTTTTTTTCCAAAGGTTCTGTCACAGGACACCACCGGAACACGGCCTCACAATGTTTTCCGTTTTGTACGCCAGGCATGGCGCGCAAAGCCCGCCCGATACTTGCACGGAAGATGTGGCTGTATATGCGGCAGACATAAGTATTAACCAATTTTCGCGTTGCCTTTAACCGTCGCAGGGATATTGGGTTCATAACAATATTCAAACCATAGTAACCCTCATAATTTTTGTGCCAGCATACTATACAGTGTATCTGCTATCATTGTCATTACAATGTCAAAATGAACTTTGGCAAGGATAGGAGAAGACAGCATGTTGAGGTTGAAAAATTTGACAGCTTCAGAAAAGATGATTGAATCATGCTTGTTTTGGGATTAGGGGGAAGATAGCGTGAGGTCGCGCGGTTGTATTCCGGTGGCGCCCTGTGACAGGACCATTGAAAAAAAAGGGGGGATTTTGCGGTTCCGGGGCCGGCCGGATAATGCTCCCCCTTTTTTTTCCTGGGATCGGCACAGGGTGCCACCGGGATACGGCCGCTGAAGCTATTGTTTGTTTGCGACAACCCCTGCTGGCTCAGGGGCAGGGTTTTTCTTTTACAGAAGATCACTTTATGGTACAAATCCATTGGAAATGCTGTATCGATTTGACTTGAAGACTTTCTTGCGTGTATGTTGATGTTTTGAGAAAAAGGGGCGTGTATGAAAAAGATGGGCAGCATGGGGCAAAAATGGCTCAAGGGATTTCATTCTCTTTTTGCCTGTATGTGGGTAGGAGCGGCAGTTGTCCTGACCGTCAGGCAGTTTTTTGTAAATCCTGAAACAGGGGATGAGCTTTACGGGATCATGGCATTTATGGATTTTATAGATATTTTCATTATCATTCCAGGAGCCATCGGTGTTCTTGTGACCGGACTGATATATTCAATCTGGACCCGCTGGGGATGGTTCAAGCATAACTGGATTACTGTAAAATGGGTCATCTGCCTGTACGGGGTGGCATTTGGGACCTATCCGCTCGGGCCATGGATGAGCAGTCTTGCAGAAATGTCCAGGGAACTGGGCCTCGAGGCGCTGCAGAATCCGGTTTATATGCATAACAGGAATATGCTGCTTGTTTTTGGAACTTTTCAGGCATTGACGTTGATAGTTGCCGTTTTTATAACGGCACTGAAACCCTGGAAAAAATCACGGGCTACCGATTCACGGTAAAAGATGAATCCTGGTACCGGCCCCTGGGAGGATGGATATGGATACAATGAATGAATGCCAGCCGGTTCAATCGTTTGATGCTTCGGTTGTTCAGTTCGATGTGCAAAACGGGGACAGCGAAGCCAACCTTAAAACCGTTCTCGGGTATATTGACATTCTGAAAGACAGTGCAGTATCGCTTGTCGTGTTGCCGGAAATGTTTTCCTGCGGGTTTGATAATGAACACCTGGTCCGTCATGCCTCGGACTCGGGCCGGATTCTGGAGCGTCTGTGCAGGGCGGCTGAAGATACAGGCACGGCAATTGCCGGATCACTTCCGGAGCTGTCCGGAAAACAGGTTTTCAATGCATTTTATTTTATCGACAAAGATGGCCGGATTTCCGGGTCATACCGCAAAATCCACCTGTTCAGGCCGACTCAGGAACACTTGTATTTCAAGGCGGACAATGAGATCGTTGTCCTGGATACCAGCCTTGGGAAAATTGGACTGGCTGTCTGTTATGACTTGAGATTTCCCGAGCTTTTTGTCCAGTTCATGGACAGGGGCGCGCAGGCTGTGCTGGTTTGTGCCCAGTGGCCGGAACCCCGTATCAGGCATTGGCAGGTCCTGGCGCAGGCCAGGGCCATTGAAAACCAGTTTTTCATGATTTGTGCAAACCGGACCGGAAAGGACAAGGATCTTGTTTTTAACGGATGCTCCATGATAGTTGATCCCCAGGGCAGGGTTCTGGCCGATGCCAGCACCAAGGCAGGTTACACACAGGCAGAGATCGACCTGAAAGCCATGGAAAATTTTCGCACCACCATGCCTTTTTTAAAGGACAGGAGGCCCGGGATTTATGGACAATAACAAACATGTGCAAAGAGAGAATATTCAGTCCAGGCTCAGGCCTTACCGTCATGACAAAAAGAAAATCGGGTTTACCAACGGGTGCTTTGACATCCTGCATGCAGGCCACGTTACCTACTTATCACGTGCATCGTCCCTGGTCGATGTGCTGGTTTTAGGCTTGAATTCAGATATATCTGTCCGGAGGATCAAGGGGGAGAAAAGACCGGTCGTGAACCTGGAACACAGGCTTTGCGTGGTTTGTGCCCTGGCCTGCGTCGATCATGTGGTGGTTTTTGATGAACCGGATCCGGGTGAACTCATACGGGAAATCCAGCCGGATGTCTTGATAAAAGGAGCGGACTGGGCAGAAAAAGATATAATCGGGGCGGATTTTGTAAAAAGCTCGGGTGGAAAAGTGGAGCGTATTCCCCTGGAACCCGATATTTCCACAACCATAATTATCAACCGGATCGGCCGGCTTTACTATGAAAGATAAAGGTATCACCATTTTCAGGTTCAATAACCTGGCCGGATTTGACGGCCTGTGGCATGGTGTGTTCTCGCGATACGGGGGACAAAGCGCTCCCCCGTTTGACTCTTTGAACGTGGGACTCAACACCGGGGACAAGTACGATTTTGTGCAGGAAAACCGCAAGCGTATCGCCCTTGAACTCGACATGAAACCGGCTGTCTATCTTCGGCAGGTTCACGAGGATACAATCAAGGTGCTGAAAAAAAATGACAACGACCTTGCCTCTGAGTTTGAACCAGGCAGGGATATCTATACTGCGGACGGGCTTGTGACTGATATCCAGGGTATTTTCCTGGTGATCCAGGTGGCGGACTGCCAGCCGGTGATGCTGTACGATCCTGAAAAAAAAGTGGTGGCCAATGTCCATTCCGGGTGGCGGTCAAGTATCAGGAACATACTTGGCAGGTGCATCGAGACCATGGTTGACGGGTTCGGGTGTGACCCGGGGGATATCAGGGCAGGGATCGGCCCGTCTTTAGGCCCCTGCTGCGCCGAATTCATCAACTATGAAACTGAAATTCCACGCTCGTTGTGGTCCTATCGAGTCAAGGATACGTGCTTTTTCGATTTCTGGCGTATGAGCCGGGATCAGCTGGTGGAAAAGGGGGTTGAGGCATCCAATGTCGAAAGCATGAATATATGCACAAGGTGCAGCACTGATAATTTTTTTTCATACCGCCACTCCCGAAAGACAGGACGGTTTGCATGTATTATAGGTATGCCAGGTACAAGGACGGATACCGGAATTTAGCGGCTGTTTTTATTTGGGGTCAAACGCCGGGACGGCCGTGGAGCGGTGTTCAGGCCTGCCGGGAACACAGGAGGGGTTTTTTGGTTTTTTTAATGTTTCGACATTGACTAAACAATTCTCATATGGTATTTGCACTTGAGATTGGTTGATCCTTATGGTCAACCCGGTGCAAAAAAGGCGCTCATATGAAAAAGGAAACACGAAGCACCATCAGGGAACTTGGCTATTTTGCAAGCCTGGGGATGTCGGTGGCCCTTTCGATTTTCATCGGTCTTTTCATCGGGGTGTGGCTGGATAAAAAATTTGACACTGGTCCCGTGCTGATGTTTATCGGTCTGGCCTTCGGCATTGCCGCCGGGTTCAACAATATCATCAGAGCGGGAAGAAAAGGCAAAGGCATGCAGGATTAAAGCAATGGAAGATTCAGGTCGTATCATTCGGTTCATTACACTGTCCAACTGGATCATTCTGGTTGTGATAACGCTTCTGGCGCAGACTCTCAACGCGCCGGCTGAATTTGTCCTTGGCATCCTCAGCGGCGGAATCATAGTTTCTGTCAATTTCCAGCTGCTGAAACGCACCCTTTCAAGATCGTTCAGGCCGGAAGTGGTTCTTTTAAAGGGGCAGAGCCTCCTGGGCATAACCCTGATAAAATACTATATCCGGTTTGCGGTAAGCGGCGGAATTATCTACCTGCTTATATCGAAACATATTGTTCATCCGTTGGGTCTTCTGGCGGGACTTTCGGTGATTGTAGCAAGCATGTTTATCGCGACCATGCTTGAGTTGACACGATTAATTTTCAAGGAGGCAGTATAACGTGGAACATCCATATCTGTTTGTCACTTCTATTTTTGATATGCTTGGGAAGAGTGCATCCCATTTTGCACATGCCTATCCGCATGTAACCTATGCATGGCTTGTAATGATCATTCTGATAATTTTAGGCTGGCTTGCAGGGAATGGGGTGAACCTGGTTCCCCGTAAGGCTCAGAATGTATTTGAAGTGTTGATCTCAGGGCTTGAGGAATTCATGGTCACTATTACCGGAGAGGAAGGAAGAAAATATTTCCCTTTGGCAGCCACCCTGTTTCTGTTTATCCTGCTGAGCAATCTCATGGGGCTCATTCCCGGTTTCCTGCCCCCGACCGCCAATCTTAACACCACGCTGGCCCTTGCCATCATAGCGGTCGGCTGGACACATGTTCTGGGTATCAAGTACCATGGCATCAAATATGTCAAACATTTTTTCGGGCCTGTACCCGCCATGATTCCTTTGATGCTTCCCCTTGAATTGATCGGGCATACGGCCAGGATACTGTCATTGTCCTTTCGTCTGTTCGGGAATATGTTCGGGCACGAGCTTGTTGTAGGTATCTTGATGATGCTGGCAGGCCTTTACCTTGCCCCCTTGCCGATCATGGCACTGGGCGCTTTTGTCGCGCTTGTGCAGGCGTTTGTATTTTTCCTGCTGTCGATAATGTATTTTGCAGGTGCCATAGAAGAGGCACACTGATTCAGCGTTTTTTTACGGGGAACGGAAGAAGCCCGTTATTTATTTATATTCATTAATTTTTTGTTATAAGGAGTAGAAAATGGAACTTCTAGTTGCGAGTGTTTGGGCTGCAGGTCTTGCCATCGGTATTGCAGCATTTGGTTGTGGTATGGGTCAGGGTATCGGTGTTAACGGCGCCATGCAGGGTATTGCAAGAAATCCCGAAGCGTCCGGAAAGATCCAGGTAAACCTTCTGATCGGCCTGGCTTTGATCGAGTCCCTTTGTATTTATGCACTGGTTGTTGCTTTGATTCTGATGTATGCCCATCCTGGAGTTACAAAAGCAGTTGAAACGCTTATTTAAGCGCCTGCTTTAATCTCGACCATTGTAAAAAACCATATGAGCGGGATACCGGGCTGTTTCAAGCCCGGTATCCCGCTTTTTTTATACACACAGTACGCCTGCAATTGCCGGGGGAGGTGTGTGCTTTTGTGTGCAGATTCTTTGCATGCGATTATCAAGGCAATATTTCCCTTGCCTATTATTTTTTATGCTGTTATATTTTTGCTGATTTACCAGTGTCTTTGGTCAGGTCTTTGGGTACAGACAGTAAAAAAAAGCGTTTATCTTTTTTTAAAGGTGGATCCATGAACGAGCAATCGATAGAATTTCAGCATATGGAAGATCCGTTATCCCCGAAAATTATGAGAAAATCCTTCAGGATTCCGGTGGAGCCGTCTGACAGCATGGAGGTAATACTCGAGAAGAGCTCCTATAAAATCCTGGATATCAGTATTGACGGGATCAGCTTCATGATCGATGACGGGCCTGTTTTTGCCGTTGATCAGTCCGTTAGTAATTGTGAGTTGAAGCTGGGAGAAACGGTGATACAGGGACTGACCGGGGCCATCGTCCATTTTTCACAAAACCCCGGAGAAGAGGCGGGCGGCTCATACGGCCTGAAATGGATCGAACCGGCGCCGGATCAATTAAAGGCGATATCGGACATCTTTTCAGAAATAAAAAAAGACTATTTATCCAAAACTCATTCTGATGACAGGATAGAAGAGAAATAGTAAGATGGCTGCGCAGGGAAAAAAAAAGTCGGAGCAAAATGATGTCATGGACAGCATCCTTTCTGGTAAAACCAACGGGCCAGCAGATGTGGCCAGGGAACTGGATTTTTTGATCTATAAAAGCTCTGGTGGTGACGATTCAGGCAATTCGATTGATTCAAGGCCGGAAGACGTTAATTTCTGGCAGGCATCAAAAGAGAATATCTCAGTACAGGTCTGGGAAGAAAGGGCTAAAATTAGGGTAAAGGTTTCCCCTCGGAACATGGGGTGTGTTTCCATGAAACGCATAGCCAGTATTGCTGTTGATGCTATTCTCAAGGAATTGAAAAAGGAGGAATAGTGGCTGTTATTGTATGTCCGAAGTGTGCAAAAAATCACAAGGTAAGCATTGATAGTATCCGTGACAGTTCCCCTTCAGGGAAAACTGTCGTTGCCCGCTGTAAATCCTGCAATAACAGATTTCCTGTAAATCTTGACCAGGTGTTCAGCCAGGAAAAAAAGCAGAAAGATCCTGGCAAGGGTACAGCCAGGAAAATATGTATCTCATTGAGCAAGGGAGGGGTCGGAAAAACGACCACATCAGTCAACCTGAGTGCCGGACTGGCCCTTGCAGGATACAGGGTGCTGCTTGTCGATACGGATACCCAGGGACAGTCCGCCTATGTTCTTGGGAAAAAACCCGGATTCGGGCTGACAGAGCTTTTGACCAAAGAGCTCGGGCCTGAAGAAGCTGTGGTGCAGGCCAGGAAAAATTTATGGCTGCTCAGTGGCGGAAAGTCTCTTGCAGGTGTGAAACGCATCATTGACCGGAAAAGTTTCGGGGCGGAATGGACCCTGTCAGAAGCCATGAAACCGCTGGATGATCAATATGACTTCATTGTCATAGATACCTCTCCAGGTTGGGATCAATTGATAGTGAATGTCCTGTTCTACGCCACCGAAGTACTGGTGCCTGTCGCCCTTGAAGTCATGCCTCTCCACGGACTGGCTGAATTCATCAAGAGCCTGGATTCCATCCAGCGCTACCGCCAGGAAATTTCATTGAAATATATTCTGCCCACGTTTCTGGATAACAGGATCAAAGGGCCGCAGAGTATTTTTTCCCAGTTGAAAAAGCTGTATCCCAAATACGTTTGTAAACCCATCCGCTATAATGAAAGCCTTAGCGAGGCGCCTTCGTACGGAAAGACAATTTTTGAATTTGCGCCGGGCAGCAGCGCATCGGTGGATTACAGGGAGCTTGTCAGGCGGGTTACGCTTGATGATTCCGCCCTTTTATAACCGGCGGGGACCGCAACTGAAGCTGATCTTTATCACAGCATAAAGGTTTTGTCGATTCATGAGCCTGAAAACGCGCATCATTATTGCAGTCGTCAGCATCAGCTGCATCGCCAATATCTTCTTGAGCCTTTATTTCACCGGCCAAATGAAAAAAACCGAGCTGGAAACCCTGAACAAAAGGATCGATGATACCTGCAGGATGATGCAGCTGGTCAACGCCAGGCCATTGTACAATGTTGACAGGGATGCTTTGACCGTCAACCTGAAAACTTTTTTCGCAGATAAAAATATGAAACATATCCGGCTTGAAGAAGCGGATATCGACCTGGAAATTGAATTCACGCGTAACGAGGATTTTGAAATGGGGGTTGATATCGCCCGGCATTTTTCTCTTGAATTCAACAAGATCAAGCTGGGTCACATGGATGTCGTTTATTCCACAGGACTGATCGAGAAAAAAATCGCCACTGTCAGGAACAAGATGATTTCCATGACCCTGATCATTATGGTGGGCCTGATAATGTTGATTGTTCTGATTGTCAACAGGCTCATGAAACCGGTAAGCCAGCTGACAAAGGCGGCATCCGAGATTGCTGCCGGTAATCTCGAGCTGGAAATTCGACAGGATGCACCCGGAGAGGTTGGTGAGCTTGCCAGCAATTTTTCCGCCATGCGGGATGCCGTTATTGAAAAAATGAACGATCTTGCCCAATCCAACACAGAGCTTGCCAACGAGATTCTGCAAAAAGAAATTCATGAAAAGAAAATAATGCGACAAAGTGCTGTGATCAAAGCCGTTAACACCTTTTTTCAGCAGGCCGTGCATGCTGAGTCATACCGGGAGATCGCCAGGCTGTTTATTCCCATTCTGCTCGAAGTCGTGCCCAGTCCATACTGCTTTATAGGGGAAGTGAGCCGGGATGATGAGTCCCAGATAGATGTACTGGCCATTTCAAAGCAGGCAAGAACAGACTGCCGCATGGCCCGGATAGACAATGACATCAAAAGCCAGGGGCAGTGCATTCGCGGTATTAGGGAAAGGGTGATCCAGCAGAATGCCACATTGATTTCCAATTCTCCGGCCACCTGTTCGGAGTTTGTCAAACTGCCAGACCGGCATATCCCCATTGATACATTTATGGGAGTCCCAATGTCCCTTGGTACGGAAATTAAAGGAATCATAGCCCTTGCCGGCAAGGAAAACGGATATGATCAAGAGGACCAGGCAGCTGCTGAAATGCTTGCTGTCGCCCTTGTCGAAGCCCTCAGCCTGAAAAGGCGCGAACAGGATAAGGAACGGCTTGAAGAAATGATGATCCAGTCGGAAAAGATGATCTCTGTGGGCGGGCTGGCCGCCGGAATGGCCCACGAGATAAACAATCCTCTGGCCGGGATACTCCAGAATTCCCAGGTGATCCGCAACAGGCTTAAAGAGAGGTTGCCGGCAAACATTGAAACAGCACAACAACTTGGGATCAGCCTGGATGATATCGAGCGGTATATGGCGCAAAGAGATATTTTCACCATGCTGGATTCCGTTCTGGATGCAGGAAAAAGGGCTGCAGGTATCGTGAGCAACATGCTGTCATTTTCGCGGAAAAGCGATTCGCAGTTTCTACCGGAGCAGATTCCGGAGCTGCTGGAAAAAACCCTTGAACTGGCTGAAAGTGATTACAATTTAAAAAAGCAGTTTGATTTCAAGCAGATTCGTAAAATAAGGGATTACGAGTCAGACCTGCCACCGGTCATGTGCAAGGCCAGCGAGATTCAGCAGGTTTTTTTCAATATTCTTTCAAATGGTGCCCAGGCCATGATGGGAATGAAAAAAGAAGACCGGTCCCCTGCGTTCACTTTAAAAGTACACAGGCATAACCAGTTCATCGTCATTGAAATAAAAGACAATGGCCCGGGAATGGATGAAGATACCCGTAAAAGGATTTTCGAACCATTTTTCACCACCAAGTCGGTGGGAGATGGGACAGGGCTAGGACTGGCGGTGTCCTATTTCATCATCACTGAAAATCACAAAGGCACCATCGCGGTACACTCATTGCCTGAAAAAGGCAGCACCTTTGTGATCAAGCTGCCCTGTCAAAGTCTGTAGACATCCTCTCCCCTGATAACCTTGATATTGTTTTCCTTAAGCACAGTCAAGGCCCTGTCGCTGTCATCGAACCTGAAAACCATTACAGCGTGTTCGCATTTCGGGTTGGCAAAGGCATACATGTATTCCACGTTGATGCTGTTGGCATACAGGGGGTCCAGGATGGTGTTCAACCCGCCGGGGGTATCTACAACCTCAACCGCCATTACCCTGGTTTTCCCGACTGTAAAACCTTCTTTTTCCAGGGCGGCTTCGGCGCTTTCATTGTCTGTTAGAATCATTCTAAGAATGCCGTAATCAGTGGTATCTGCAAGAGACAGCGCCCTGATGTCAACGTCGGCATCCCGCAAAATGGCTGTTACCTCGGCAAGTCGTCCTTCCTTGTTTTCCAAAAAAATGGATATCTGTTCAGCCAGCATACCGATAACCTCCTGAAAATAAATGGATCATACCAGTTTATCAATAAATTTCTGCCGATTTGATCAATAAAGCCCGGCCTTAAAGTCCGGTTTTCGTTTTTCAAGGAACGCCCGGGTGCCTTCTGCCGCATCTTCGCTGGCCATGCAGATGCCAAAACAGTCATTTTCAATTTTACAGCCGGTGGCAAGATCTGCGCGGGTGCCGTACTGAATGGCCTCCTTGGCTGCTCTCAGGGCGACCCGTCCTTTAAGAGCCATGTTTTTTGCAGTTTTCATTACATCGTCCATGAGAGTGTCAGGCGGGCATATTTTATTGACAATGCCGTAGTCCAGTGCCTGGGTTGCGGTAATTGTCTTACCGGTAAAGATGAGTTCGCTGGCCCGGTTGGTGCCTGCCAGGCGGGCTAACCGCTGGGTTCCGCCGAATCCGGGAATCAGGCCGAGGGTGATTTCAGGCAGCCCGAATACGGCATTTTCACTGGCATAGATAAAGTCGCATACAAGTGCAGCCTCTGTACCTCCTCCAAGGGCATATCCGTTGACGGCTGCAATGACTGGAATGGGGAGGGATTCAAGCCGCCCCAGGACATCCTGGCCCTTTTTTGAAAAATGCTTTCCCTTGAGGGCATCCATGGCGGATAATTCTGAAATATCCGCACCAGCGACAAAAGCCTTTTCCCCTGCACCTGTCAGAACGAGCACTTTGATACTCTCGTCGTTTTCGATCTGGTCCACGGCCTGGCTGAATTCGGTCAAAAGGTCATTGTTCAGTGCATTCAGCGCCTTGGGCCGGTTGAAGCTCAGGATGGCGATATCTTCTTTGATCTCAAGGATTAAATTTTCAAACGGCATTTTATATTCTCCTTTATTCAGTTTATAGTTGTTGAGGATTTGTGGCATTTATATATTTCTCGATGCCGTCGGTAATGCTGTTGACCAGGGCCTTCTGGTAGGATGCCGACACAAGTCTTTTGCATTCAGTACTGTTGCTGATGAATGAAGTTTCAATCAAAATGGAAGGCATGCGGGCCCCTAAAAGTACATAAAAAGGGGCCTGCTTGACGCCTAAGTCATTCACCCCTGAATATTTTTTCTGCATTCCCGCAACAAGACAAGAATGGACATCAGTGGCCAGGCGGCTGGATTCCTTGATTTTGGCATTTTTCATCAGGTCGTTGAGAATGGTTTCAAGATCTGAAATATTCTTCTTGGAGGTGGCATTCTCCCTTGCGGCGACGGCAATGGCTTTTTCATCCGTTGCCAGGTTGAGAAAATAGGTTTCGATCCCTTTGAGCTTCCTGTTTTTGGACGCGTTGCTGTGAAGGGATATGAACAGGTCGGCTTTTCTGGTATTGGCAATGGCGGTGCGCTCTTCAAGTGTCAGGTACTTATCTGTCCCCCGGGTCAGCAGTACAGTGCAGTTCAGCCTGTGCTGGAGGGAGTAGGCCAGTTTTTTGGCCATTTCAAGCACTAAGTCTTTTTCCCAGACACCTTTCAAGTATCCAGGCGCACCAGGATCTTTTCCACCATGGCCGGGATCGATCACAATGGTTTTCACGTTCAGCGCCAGCTGCCTTGCAATGTCAGATGACATCAGGTTGTCCGTAGTGATCCGGGAGGGTTTCACAGGTGGCTGGGTTTGGGCCACAGCTTCTGTGTCACCTAAGGCCTTTCCGTTGGCGTCTGTTCCCCATACATCAATCACGATTCTGAAAGGATCTTTCAACGAAAAAATTTTATAGTTGTCAAAGGATTTTATATCCACGACCACGCGAACTGTATGCGATGTATACTGGCCGGCCCTGGTCTGTTTGAGAAGGTTGTCGTTAATCGGGGTGTGTTCGGGTACGTTTTTGTCCAGCCTGGTTTTTTCAATATCCACATAGAGCCTTTGAAAAGGAACGTTGATGGATGGATCGCGTTTGAGCAGCCGGTGGGTGTAGGGCCGTTCATCTTCGGCATCGATAACGATCCTGGTGTACTCGGGATTGGACCAGAACCGCAGGTCGGTTATCATGGTGTCGGTGGTCGGTGGGACCGAGGGAGTTTGAGGACTCGGAACAGTTATCCCTGCAAGGGGGTGCTCTTTGTCTTCCGGTTCTTGAAGCTCTTCTTCCGGCGGCTGGGGTGGAATATCTTTTTTTGTCAGCCGCTTGGTGGATTTCTTTTGCACTATTTGGTCTGTATCTTTTTTTGCTGAATCCCTGGCGGCCGGCGGGTCGGGGGCCGGAGCAACCGGAGCCATTGCCTTCAACTGGCGCTCTGACCGGTACCTGTATGCGCTGGAGGGGTATTTCTGGATCAGCCGGTTGAACAGGTCAATGGAATGGGCCTGGTCTGTAGGATTCCCCGAGATTTTATACAGCCTGTCATAGAGCTGGGCTGCCTTGTACATGCCGGCAGGCGCCCAGGAGTTTGTCGGGAACTTGCGGTAAACATCCTGGTATTTTTCTATACACCTGACCCATGAGGAATGGTACTTAATCTGCCGGGTGCTGTTCCGCAGTTCTTTGTAACAGGCGTCTGCGGCAAGGTACTGCCTTTTGGCAGATGATGCTTCAGCCTGGGCTGTCCAGAAAATGCATCCTGACAGAAAAATGAAAGCAAAAAAAAATGTGTATCTGGAAACAGGTGAATTTGCCATGTTCAGTTTGACAGCTTTTGTTGTAGATCATTTAGTATATTCAACGCCTCTACAGGTGTAATAGAGGAAATATCAATTTTTTTCAATATCTGTATAAGGGATTGTGCCTGATTTTGTTCAAATAAATCCATCTGTGCCTGTTTTTTTTTGTCAAAGCCTGTTTCCGGTTGCCGGATTTGGTGATCGGTATCCGGAAAAGGCGTTTGTTCATGGCTGCTCTCAATCCGCCGCAAAACCTTTTTAGCCTTGTCAATGACCTGGTCAGGCACACCTGCCAGCCGGGCTACCTGGATGCCGTAACTTTTGTTGGTGCCTCCTTTGACCAGCTGGCGCAAAAATACAATGTTGTCATTGAATTCCTTTACAGCAATATTGAAATTTTTAACCCTGGGTTTGATCCCCTCGAGTTCGGTCAATTCATGGTAATGTGTGGCAAAAAGGGTCTTTACCCCTTTTTTATCCAGGTCGTGCAGATAATCGACAATGGCCCAGGCAATGCTCATGCCGTCATAGGTGCTGGTGCCCCTCCCGATTTCATCCAGGATGACAAGGCTGTTTCGGGTGGCGTTATTGACAATGTTTGCGGTCTCTTCCATTTCCACCATAAAGGTACTCTGGCCGGATGCCAGGTTGTCCAGTGCGCCTACTCTCGTGAATATCCGGTCTACGATACAGCAGGCCGCCCTGGCTGCCGGGACAAAAGAGCCGATCTGTGCCATCAGGACGGTCAGTGCAACCTGCCGCAGCACTGTCGACTTGCCTGCCATGTTCGGTCCGGTGATGAGCAGGATCTGGTGATCAGTATTGTCCAGGTGGATCGTGTTTGGAACATAGCGTTCACCGGTAATCAGTTTCTCGACCACCGGGTGCCGGCCGTCTTCTATGTGGATGGACTGATCCCTTGTGATCAAAGGCCGTGTGTAGTAATTTTCTTCTGCAACCTGGGCAAGGCCCGCCAGGACATCGACCCGGGCTATGAAAGCCGCCATTTCGAGAATGGACCGGGTGCATTTAACCACGTGGTCCCTGATTTCACAGAAAATCTGGTATTCAAGTGCATTGCGTTTTTCCTGGGCATTGAGAATTTTCAGTTCAACTTCTTTCATCTCTTCGGTTATGAAACGCTCGGCATTGACCAGGGTCTGTTTTCTAATATAGCCTTCTGGCACCCTGGATGCCTGGGTTTTCGACACCTCTATAAAATAGCCGAAGACTTTGTTGTATTTGATTTTCAGGGAAGACAGCCCGGTTTTCTCCTTTTCCTGGCGTTCGGCCCTGGCGATCCAGGATTTTCCGTCACTGGAGATATCGATGAGTTCATCGAGGTCGGCCTGGTAGCCTTTGTTGATGATGCGGCCCTCGTTGAGGAGATGGCCGGCATCCGGCCGGATGGCCCGGTGAATGAGATCGGACAGGCCTGAAAGTTCGTTTTGCATCTCGCCTGTATTTTTGATTACAATCCCGTTAAGGTACGGGGTGGAAAACTGACCAAGTG
>CAYNHL010000065.1:18120-20467 GCA_964397015.1 uncultured Desulfobacterales bacterium
AATCCGGAAGCTGCTGCAGGGAATTTTTCAAAAATACAAGGTCCCTGGCGTTGCCATGCCCCATGGAAATCCTGCCGCCGAGTCTTTCGAGGTCATAAACAGATTTTAAGCAGGCCTGGATGGTCTTGCGTACATGAGGCAATTTTGTAAGTTCATTTATACTGTCCAGCCTTTCCTGGATTTTGTTTTCCCTTATCAGCGGGTAGCGGATCCATGATTTGAGCAGCCTGCTTCCCATGGCTGTCACTGTTTTGTCCAGTATATCGCAAAGGGATCCTTTGATCGATCCGGACTGCATGTTTGCAAGCAGTTCGAGATTTCTGCAGGACCGGTTGTCAACGAGCAGGTACTGGTCAAGTTCATAGGCCGTGATACCGAAGATATGCTCGGTCTCGCGCATCTGCGTTTCCTGGACATAGGCTATAACGGCACCTGCCGCACTTATGCCGGCTTCCAGGTTTTCGCACCCGAATCCTTCCAGGCTCCGGGTCTTGAATTTTTCAGCCAGTTTTTTGCGTGCATCGTCCGGGTTGAAGCAGCTGTTGTCAAGGTAGGTGATCTGCCGGTCGCCAAAGGACTTTATGATGGAGCGGTAAACAGGGTCTTTTTGAAATGACGATGGCAGGAGGATTTCATTGGGAGCGATCCTCAGGGCTTCGTCGATCAGGCGGGCCGGAATTCGGTGCCTGTCGGCAGGAACCTGGGTTGTTTTGAACGTACCTGTTGAAATATCCAGAAAGGCTATTCCCGCATGATCCCTTACCCGGCTGACAGCAAGCAAAAAATTGTTTGATGTGCTGTCCAGCAGGGTTTCGTTCAGGATCATCCCGGGTGTCACGACCCGGACCACCTCTCTTTTGACCAGACCTTTTGCTTCGGATGCATCTTCCGTCTGTTCACAGACGGCCACCTTGCAGCCGTTTTCAATGAGCCTCGAGATATATGAATCAGCTGATTTCACCGGTACCCCGCACATGGGGATGGGTTCCGCATCGTTCTTGTTTCTCGAGGTAAGGGCTATTTCCAGTATGGAGGCAGCCTTGACGGCATCATCCATGAACATTTCATAAAAATCCCCCATCCGGTAGAACAAAATGGTATCGGGATAATTTTTCTTGATGGCCAGGTACTGGTCCATCATGGGCGTATTTTTTCTTGTGCTCATGAACTGCCGGGAAAAAGGCTATTGGCTCTTGTTCTGGGCTGTATCGTCCCCTGTCTGGTCATCCTCTTTTTTTTCATTGGTTTGTGCCGGAATTTCAGGCTGCCTGGATTCAGTCTGTTTTTTAATGTATGGATCGTTGACATAGACTTCAAGCTGGGTTCTCAATGATGAAATCTGGGCTGCGTGGGAATCTATGGTTTTGTTCAAAGCCCTGATCGTTTTTTTGGATCTGATTTTGGATGAAAGTCCCATGTAGCCTGCAATGATGAGTCCTAAAACAAAGCAGATACCCAAATACACGATGTTGGCAAGTTCTGTGAAAGTCCACTGCCATGAGCTTATTTTAAGATCTATTGTAAAGGAATGGGGAGTGAAAAAATAGGCCTTGTTCTGATATATCAAAAGTCCTAAAAAAATAAGTATAACCAGCCACAGGAAAAATTTTACTTTTTTCATTACATCGCTCCACTAATTGAGGTTTTGTTCATGTAAATCATTTGGTCCGATCATAGATCAACTAATTTTTTTTTTCAATTCATCTTTTTTCAATTCAATTGATTCAAGGCATTATTAAAGATCCAGGGTGTCACATAAAGACCGGATGGATCAGATTCACCTTTTCCCTGTCAGTGAACAGGGTCCAGTCCATTGTATCGGCCGGGATGTCACATGCCAGTTCTGCAAAGGTTATATGCAGATGAGGGGCGAGCCTTTTGCCACCTGTATCGGCGATAATTGCAACCGGCTGGCCTTTTTTGACCGGTACCCGGCAACCAAGCCCGGGTGCCGGTGTGGTATGGGCCAGGACAGATACCATGCGGGATCTTTTATCGCTGCAGTGTTCGATTACAATGGATGTGCCGAGAAGATCCCTGCAGATATGCAGGATGATCCCGTCATCAAAGGCAGGAACCTTGTCCCCGGCTTCAAGGGATCTGACAGCACCCAGGCGGTCCAGGTAATATATGATATCCACTCCTTCGTGGGGTGTGGGGCGAAAGCCTTTGTCATGCCACCATTTCCGGCTGCTGTTGAATAGCATGCCGGGGTGAAAGCACCAGCATTCAAAACCGGAGTCAGGCAGGCGGTTCAGATATGCAATACGGTCAAGAAATGCTTTAAATGTCGATTTCATTGTGCGGCAAGGATTATCCTGTGCCCCATCAGGTTGATATCTTCAAT
>CAYNHL010000066.1:0-19882 GCA_964397015.1 uncultured Desulfobacterales bacterium
TCAACGAGCCGCTGCTGCTGATCATGGACGAGCCGACCACGGCGCTCGATGTAACGGTTGAAGCAGCCGTACTTGAACTGATAGAGGATTTGAAAAAAGATTTCAAAACCGGGATTATCTTCATTACCCACAACCTCGGGGTAGTGGCCAAGGTAAGTGACCGGCTGTGTGTAATGTATGCCGGGGAAATGGTCGAGAGCGGTCCTATCGGCGAGATATTCGAGAGCCCTGCCCACCCCTATACAAGGGGATTGCTGTGCTGCGTTCCCCGCCTCGGGGACGACCTTTCAAACAACCGGCTCTGGTCGATCAGGGGCCGTGTGCCTGATCCTTCGGAACGGTCTTCTACGGCCTGTATCTTTGCACCTCGCTGTGACTGGTATGCAGAAGGCAAAGGCGTCGAAGACAAAGAACTTATAGAAAAGTGTACCCGGTCTCATCCTGAACTGGTGGACATTTCACCGCTTCACAAGTCCAGGTGTTTTCTTGGCAGACAAACCCTGAAATATCCGTTTGACGACTATGCCCGGGGAAACAGGAAAACCCTGGTTCACACTATCGACGATACGGATGAAGATGATGAAGCAGTAACGGCTGATACACTTCTCAGGCTGCGGAACGTGAAAATCTATTACCCGCACCAGGGCAGGACGCTCAAGGATGTGCTGGGCCTGGGAGAGAAAAAATATGTCAGGGCCGTGGACGATGTTTCCCTTAAAGTGCTCAAGGGCAGCACGGTTGGAGTGGTCGGCGAGTCGGGCTGCGGTAAGAGCACCCTGGTCAAGGGTATTATCGGCCTTGAGGAAATGACCGCCGGAAAAGCCTCTCTCATGGGAATCAATATCGACCAGCCGGTGAGCAAAAGGGACCAGTCACTGATACGTGAGCTGCAGATGGTATTCCAGAACCCGGATTCCACCCTGAATCCCTCTTACAGTATCGGAAAGCAGATCGAAAGGCCGATCCGGAAATTCAAGACCGTTCCCAGGGGCAGTGAAAAACAGGAAGTGGAACGCCTGCTGCGGTCTGTCAAGCTTGCAGCCTATTATTATGACCGCTATCCCAGGCAGCTGTCCGGAGGGGAAAAGCAGCGGGTCGGCATTGCCCGTGCCCTGGCCAGCCGTCCGTCCATGGTTATCTGCGATGAACCGGTGTCTGCACTGGATGTATCGGTTCAGGCAGCGGTCCTGAATCTTATCAACGAGATCAAGGAAGAACTGGGTTCCACAATTATTTTCATTGCCCATGATCTGAGCGTTGTCAGGTTTATTTCAGATTTCATTGCCGTTATGTACTTAGGGCAGATCGTGGAGTTCGGCCCGGTAGAATCTATTTATCCCCCGCCCTATCATCCGTATACCGAGGCATTGCTGTCAGCTGTTCCGATACCCGATCCCAGGGAAAAGCGCCATTCCATCGGTTTGTCAGGCGAGGTGCCCAGCGCCATGGACCAGCCGTCAGGATGCTATTTTCACACCCGCTGCCCAAGGCGGCAGGTTTTGCCGGATAACGGGCGTATCTGCGAAAAGCAGGCACCTCAATTCCAGCGCATGGAAAACGGCCACAAAATCCTGTGCCATATACCGGCAAACCAGTTATATGACCTGGCCATCGAACGCAACGATCCCAGGATGATGGGAATGACAGGCGCCTGAGGGTAATGAAAATGAAGACCTTCCTTTTGGTAAGACACTTCTTTGGAGCCTGACATCACAAATGGCTGGAATCAGGGTTTTTGATTCACATATTTTTTCCGGATAATCACTCCGGCCAGAGAAAAGATGACCAGCGCCAGCAGAGGAAACAACGTCCTGATTGACGACAGGGGCCGTGCTACGTCTTCAAAATGGAAGGCGGTATATATTGCGGAGCAGTAGATGTATCCCTTGACGGTGAACCCGATAACGGTACTGGTGATAAATCCGGGCATCCGCAGTTTTAGAATGCCCGCGCTGTAGTTGATTATGGAATGGGGAAATCCTGGCAGACAGCGCAGTGCCAGCAGCTGCAGAAAACCGGAATTTTCCTGGAGTGACTTGAATATTCTCGACCTGGAAAGATTTCTGGTCCAGACAGTTGATATTTCCGCGGACAGAAAATAGGCTGCCAGGCTGCCGGCAACCCCGCCTGCAGCAAAGAGGATCGTTGCTGTAAAAGGAGGGTATATCACACCGATGGTCCACATGAAAACGGATCCTGGAAGAGCAGCCAGGTAAAAAATGACCTGGGCCAGGACCATCGCGATTGGCAGCCACCAAAAATCGGAAATGTTCTCGATCTCAACCAGGGCATGGTTCAAATTCAGTAAATCAAGCTTTTGGGCTGCAATGCCGGCGGCAATGATCGCGATCAGTACAAGAATTTTCAGGTTGGCTTTCACAATGCCTGCAATTGATACCATAGGTATGGCTTCAAAACAAGAACAGTCGTACCCGACTGATATTTGTTGACAAAAACCACTGATTTTATCATAAAGGCGGCGGCAATGCAGGAAAATACACAAAAGGTGGATGCCGGTGCCGGTGATCTGGCCGGCTTGTCGGATAAACTCCAGGGTCGTATCAGTACATTCAAGATATAATGACGGGAAGAAATTACATGAAAATACTGGTCATCAACACCGGCAGTTCATCGATAAAATACCGGTTGTTCGACATGGATAAAGAAGATGTCATTGCCTCGGGCATCGCTGAACGGATTGGAGAAACTTCCGGATTGATCACACACCACGTGATAGCAAAAAAGAAAGCGGATCAAAAATATTTAATCAAAGGTGCTATCAATGATCACGGGGAGGGTATTTCAAGAATAGTGGACCTGATGGTCGATCCCGGCCATGGTGTGATCCGGAACGCTTCTGATATCGATGCCGTGGGTCACAGGGTTGTCCATGGCGGTGAAACCTTCAGCTGTCCGGTTGTCATAGATGACAAGGTGATTGGCGAAATCCGTAAAAACGTGTCTCTGGCTCCGCTGCATAACCCGCATAATCTGTCCGGGATCATGACTGCCAGGAAGGTTTTTCCAAACTCTCTCCATGTGGCTGTATTTGATACCGCATTCCACCAGACTCTTCCCATGAAAGCTTATCTTTACGCCCTGCCCTATGCCCTGTATGAAAAAAATCATATCAGGAGGTACGGGTTTCACGGGACATCTCATGGCTTCGTGTCTGAAGGTGCGGCAGATTTCATGGGACAACCCTTGAAAGATCTCAATCTCATCACGCTTCATCTTGGCAATGGTGCCAGCGCAGCGGCTGTGAAAAAAGGACGGTGTGTCGATACATCAATGGGACTGACTCCGCTCGAGGGGTTGATGATGGGATCACGTTCCGGGGATATTGACCCCTCGATCCCCTTGTTTCTGTCCGCCAGTTTGAATTTGTCCATGGATGAAGTTTTAGGCCTTTTGAATGAGAATAGTGGTCTAAAAGGAATTTGTGGCGAAAATGATATGAGGGTCATACTTGAAAATGCCGGTAATGGAGATGAAAAAGCGCAACTTGCAATTGATATGTATACCTTGCGTATAAAAAAATATATCGGCGCATATTCGGCTGTTCTTGGAAGGCTGGACGGACTTGTTTTCACGGGAGGTGTCGGAGAAAATGCGCCTGTAATCCGTGAGAGATGCTGCCGGAACCTGGAGCGCCTTGGTATCGAGATCGATCAGGACAAAAATTGTGATCCAGTCGGTGGTGCCCGGTACATCAGCCCTCCAGGGGCAGATGTCAGAGTCCTTGTAGTTCCCGCAAATGAAGAGTTGAAAATTGCAAGGGAAACCAAAATTTTTCTTGCAGGCTGATTTTATTGAATGGTCTTTTTATCACAGGTTTCCCGCGGTCCAAAAATCAGAAGCTCGCCGTATCCAGGCCGGTATTGAAAAAGATCAGCCAGTGGTGTGTTGTGGATATAACTCAGCAGCACACGAATGACTCCGGCATGAGTCACCACCATTGTATGGGTCTGACGTTGGTGGTTTATATGTAAAAAAAACGGCAGTACCCGGCTGGAAAGATCAGCAAAGCTTTCTCCGCCGGGTGGACGATAGGTATCCAGGTGACGGCCTCGGGCCGAAAAGTCACGAGGCCGGTTTTTTCGGATCGTTTCAAACCGCTTGTTTTCCCAGTTTCCCAGATGGATTTCATTCAAACAGGGCTCGGCGCGCACTTTCCGGTCAGGTAGAACCAGTTTTGCCGTTTCAAGCGACCTTTGCAGTGTTCCCGAGTAAACCTCATCAAAAGGAAATATTGATAAAATTTCTCGCAAGCCCGCTGCCTGGCGAAGACCCTCCTTGTTAAGCGGCAGGTCGGTCTGGCCGATAAACCGCCTGTCTTTTCCTGTTTCGATGCGGCAGTGGCGCAGTACAAATATCAGCCCGGTATTATGCAAGCAGGGCTTCAAGTGATTTTCCGGCCGCCTCTTCGATTCTGCGGTGAATGTAGCGAGTAGTCTCATAGCGTCGTGTGATACTTGTCATTGCCCAGGGATATTTTTTTAATCGTTCAAAAAACCTGGAGTGATAATCCAGATCCACCCTGTCTTTGTTGCAGATTTTATCAGCAAAATATACAACCTGGGTTTCGTCCAGTCCCTGGCCCGGTTCGATGGTCAAATCCATGTGGCGGGCAATGATATCGGCTACCTTGCCAAAACCTAGACTGCGGATATATTCGGCACCTGCTTCGGCATGCCGTTCCTGGCCCCGTGATATATCATGCAGGAGGGCGGCGGCAACCACCAGATCAGCATCCAGATCGGCACATGCAGCATGGGACAGTTTTAGCGCGGTCATGGCCACACAGGCCAGGTGGCCTCTCACCGATGCATGGGAGGACCACACCTGGTCAATTATGGCCAGGCATTCTTCCTTGTCAGGTACATGTTGATTCTTTATTTTTTGACAGACCGCATTGTAGCCTGCCGGATCATCTGCATCTATGAGCACGCCCCGGTCCATAACCGGAACCCGATACCGGCGTATCGATGGTGACCATAACAGATCTCTCAGAGTCTGGTCCGGTTTCAGAGATAGAATGTCTTCTTTAAGTTCGGCAGGTATCAGGGGCGGGTGGCCGGGTATCCCGTCAAATACCGGCAGGATGACATGTCCCGGGTGCTCCCCGGATGCTGAAATCAATGCATCGATCGTCAAGGCACGGACAGCCGGGATATCGACGGGAAGCAGGAACACGCCACCGGTATGCTGCCTGATTCTGCCAAAGCCAGCATGGACAGACGACAGCATGCCTGATTTGTAGGCGGGGTTACGCACACAACGGGCACCGGCTGACCGGGCTACTTCTTCAAGTCGATCATGATTGTGCCCGGTTACAACAATGACTTCAGACACACCACAGGTTTGAAACAACTGAATGGATCGTTCTACCATGAGAGTGTTCCTGCCACAGGGCAACAGGGGTTTGAACGTTCCCATGCGCGAAGAAAGGCCGGCCGCCAGGATGACAGCTCCGGTATCGCCTGGAGCCGAAGACATCAGCCCCTCCTTCGAATGTGGATTATTTCGGCCATTATGCTCACCGCAATTTCTGCAGGGGTTTCAGATGCGATATCAATCCCTATCGGGGAATGGACTTGTTCAAGGCGGTTTTTGGAGACACCTTTTTTGAGCAGGCTGGCGTAAATGGTATCCCTCTTGGTCCGGCTGCCTATCATGCCGATATAGGCAGGCCGGGTTGCAATCGCCTGTTCCAGAACAGTCTGATCGTGGAGATGTCCCCGTGTCAGTATTACCACATATGATTTACCATTGATCTGGATACCCTCAAATGCACTGAAAAAATTTTCTATGCAACGGACCTGACATGGAAAATCAAACCTTAGTGGGTCAGCAAATTCTTTTCGGTCATCAATAATCACAACCTGAAACCCTGCCAGGTGGGCAAAATGTGCCAGAATATTGCCTACATGCCCGGCACCAAAGATATACAACACTGTTGGGGGACAAATTGGTTCAATAATCCAGGTATCCAGGCCCGCTGGAAAGATGAAAGGTGTTTCGGTATGGCTATCTTCCGCAATGGCACTGGTCAGCACCAAATCCGGCAAAGCCATTCTAGTGTCCGGGAGTTGCCGGTCCCGGGTCACAAGGCCGATCTCTGGTTGAAAGCGGGCCCGGTTTCCATGCAGTAGATAGACCAGAGCGCTTTTTTCTGTCCGGGATGTAAGGCCGGCGGCTGTTTCGAACAGGGCCGCTGTCCCGGTATCAGGATTCAGCGGGATCATGAGCACAGTCATGGCACCCCCGCAGATCATATCCAGGCCTGCCTTTTTTGATTTGTCGAGACGGAATTCGCGGATACCGCCGAATGATTTTCCCATCATTTTCCGGCAGTCAGACAGGACCATGGCCTCGACCGTCCCCCCGCCTATGGTTCCCGATATTGTCCCGTTGGGCCTTACGATCATCCTGCTGCCTGCGGTGCGGGGGGCGGAACCGTGATGGCTCAGAACAGTTGCGACCACAATGGACTGTCCGATTTTCAGGCTTTCGGATATCTCGTCGAGCATCATGGACATAAATCACCTATTTGCCAAACGGGCAGTCAGGGAACCGACAGGGGATGCAGGCAGCACAAAGTCCTCCATGGCCCATTCCGATGATATCGGCACGGCTGATCCTGTCCCCTGCCAGCAGTCGGGGCACAACCAGGTCAAAAATCGAGGCCTTGTGGTACATGACGCAACCGGGAAGTCCGATTATTGGCACATCGTCGAGCCAGGCCAGCATGAACATGGCTCCGGGCAGCACAGGCACCCCGTAAATTTCCACCCGTCCTCCGGCTGCCCTTATTGCTGCGGGTGTAAGATCATCCGGATCCACGGACATTCCACCAGTGACGGCAATCATACCGGCCCCTGCATCTGCGTGTGTCCGGATGGCATTCACTGTCATGTCCAGGTCATCCGGTACCACCTTTTTGTCAATGATCCGGCATCCAAGGTCTTCCAGTTTTTTCTGTACTACGGGGCCGAATCCGTCGGCAATCCTCCCAGCATGTACTTCAGATCCTGTCACGACTATGCCAACATTCCTCCCGGCTAAGGGCCGGACCTGTATTACCGGCCTGTCTTTACATATCGCTTCGGCGGAATCGAGAACTGCTTCATCGATGGAAAGGGGTACCACACGGGTGCCGGCTACAACCTGGCCACGGGTCACCACCCGGCCGGTATGGAGCGTGGCAAACACGACATCCTGAAGGCTGTTCAGTTCATAAAGCAGGGGCACATCCACAGTGAGCAGGCCGTCGGTCCGGGCACGCAGGCTAACTTTTCCCTCTTCCGGCGAGCCGAATTCAATGCCGGTCCCGGCAGCGGATGCCGCTAGACGGACAGCCGCATCATTTTCATGAATTTCACCATTCAGGCAGGCAACAAAGATATTCTGTTTACCCAGGTCCAGCAATCTGTCCACATCTGTATCCTGAATAATATGACCTTTTTTGAATTCAGGCCCCTTGAAAAGGTCCGGAACTATGCGGGTAATATCGTGTAGCAGCATTTTACCCACAGCATCACGCACCGGCACTGCTTCTATCTGCTCTTTTTCATAATACCGCATATGGTTTTTTTCTATCCTCCCAGGTTCGGGTCACGCCGCTGGATCTTTTCTGTTTCGGTATTCCCGGATAGCCCGGTATACCCGTTCCGGAGTCAGGGGCAGTTCGAAGATCCTCACTCCCACCGCATCGTACACCGCATTTAGAATCGCCGGAATAGTCGGCATGATGGCGCCTTCACCCACTTCCTTTGCACCGAAAGGCCCGTTGGGCTCATCGCTTTCCACAACCAGGGCATTCACCGGCGGCATATCCATGGCCGTAACCATCTTGTATTCGGACAGGTCATTGTTCAACACCCGTCCCTGGTCGTCGAAAATCACCTCCTCGTGCATGGCTTCTCCGATTCCCATTGAAACCGAGCCCTCCATCTGGCCTTCCACACTTGTCAGGTTTATTGCCTTGCCACAGTCATGTGCGTCGGTAATGTGATCGATTGTGATCTGTCCGGTTTCTTCATCAACCGTCACCTGGGCCACCTGCGCCGAACATCCGTATGCCGGGGATGTGCCTACTGCAGCGCCTTTGAACTTGCCACCCAGTGAATGGGGGCGGTATTTACCGGTCCCCACTATAGATCCCTTTTCCAGGAAAGCTATGCGGGAGGCTTCTTTGAAGGTAAGACGGTCCGATTCGGGATTGTCGTTCCATCCACGGTGTTCTTTGATATATCGATCTCTAATGGCGGAAAAATCCGGAGTATCTCCCTTGAATTCGATAAATCCGTTCCGGATATCCATATCAGAAGCCGGCACATCGAGCTGTTCGGACAGTACGGCAAGCACCTGGGACTTGGCATGTTCCGCTGCTTCCTTTGTTGCATGACCTGTCATCAGAGTCTGTCTGCTGGAATAAGCCCCCAGATCCACGCCCATGTCCGTATCGCCGGACGCCAGCCGGACATTGTCAAGCGGGATGCCAAGGGACTCGGCCGCAATCATGGCAAAAGCGGTATCAGATCCCTGGCCTATTTCTGCTGAAGCGGTGTAGACCAAAGCGGTTCCACCGTCTTCAGTGAGCTTGACGATAACAGTCCCGTGAAATGTATCGGAGCGGTATATGGGATATCCGGCACCAGACACGAAAAAACCGCAGGCCATACCGATGCCTTTGCCCCTGGGCATCTTGCCTTTTTTTTCGTTCCAGTTCGATCCTGTGCGGACCGCCTCAATGCATTCGGCCATGCCAAATGAGCTCATGTTCAGGTCATTGCAGGTTGTATCGCCGGTTTCCATCATGTTTTTTATGCGCAGTTCAAGCGGATCAATGCCTATTTCCTCGGCTATCATGTCAAGCTGCTGCTCAAAGCAGGCCCTGGCTATCACGGCACCATGTCCTCGCTGGGCACCACAGGCCGGCTTGTTGTTGTACACCCGGTAGCCGTCGTACTTCATGTTGGGCAGTTTATATGGTCCTCCAAGCAGTGAACCCGAGTAGTATACCGTAGCGATACCAAAGCTGGAATAGGCACCTCCGTCCAGCCAGGCTTCGTGCTTGATGGCCAGCAGCGTGCCGTCTTTTTTTGCGCCTGTGGTGATGGTGTGTGTAAACTGGTGCCGGGCCCGGGCCAGCATGAATACCTGCTCACGCGTATAGCTCATCTTGACCGGCTTCCGGGTTTCCCTGGCAAGAAAACAGCATGCCAGTTCCATGGGGTTTGCTGAAGCTTTTATCCCAAATCCGGCGCCAACATATGGTTTTTTTACCCTGACCCTGCCGATATCCATGCCCATTACCATGGCTACGGTCCGTTGAACATAATGGGGGACCTGGGTGGCTGAAATCAGTGTCAAATTGCCCCGCCGGTCGAATTCTGCAATACATCCCTGCATCTCTATACAACCGCCGTCCTGGCGCTTGTTTTTCACGGTGGTGGTTTTGATGATATCGGCCTTGGCCAAGGTACTTTCTACATCTCCGAATTCATGATGTACTTCGGCACAAAGGTTATTGGGAAAATCGTCGTGAAGTTGCGGGGCGCCATCTTTCAAGGCCTCTTCAATGGTGAATACGGCAGGCAGGATTTCGTAATCCACATCGATCAATTCAATGGCCTTCAATGCAATATCCACAGAGACGGCCGCCACGGCAGCGATTTCATCTCCCACATATCGGACCCTGTCATGGGCGAAAACCGTTTCATCATAACGGGCGGGGCTGACACCGTATTTGACGGTGCCGGTCTGTTCGGAAGTGATAACGGCCTTTACTCCGGGCAGCTTTTTAGCCCGCGAGACGTCAATGGACCGGATTCTGGCATGGGCATGGGGGCTTTGCAGCAGTGCACCATACAGCATGCCTGTTTTTTGAATATCATCGACGAATACGGCTTTTCCAGTTGCCTTATCCGGTGTATCCAGCCTGGGAGAGCGCGTGCCGATAGTATCCAGCTTTGTCATAGTTCCTCCTTGGTGTGGTGTTTTTTCAGGATGAAGCCGCCTCGATGGCCTCGATGATTTTCTGATAACCGGTACAGCGGCATAAATTTCCTGAAATACCTTGCCTGACCTGTTCTTCGGTGGGTGACGGGTTGTTGTCCAGCAATGCCTTGGCCGACATTATCATTCCGGGAGAACAGTAACCGCATTGAATGGCCCCTTTATCCACAAAAGATGCCTGAATCGGATGCAGGCCGTCTTCAGTTGCCAGACCTTCAATGGTTTCGATGTCGCTCCCATGAGCCTGTATGGCAAGGACCAGGCATGCATTCACTGGTTTACCGTTCATCAGTACGGTGCAGGCACCGCAGTCACCAGTATCACAGCCTTTTTTTGTGCCGGTCAGCCCCAGTTCATAACGCAGCAGGTCCGCCAGTGTGAGATTGGGCTTTACTGCAAGTTCCATGGCTTCATTGTTTATAGTAAGCTGAATGATTCTTTTCATTGAATACTCCTGTTGAGATAGTTTGGCCGCTGATGGTCAATTCAGCGGCGATTGGCCCAATCAGTTACCCAGGGCCAGGTCACATGCAGCCTCGAGTGTCCGGCGTGTCAGTACACCGATCATGGCCCGGCGGTATTCGGCCGTGCCCCTGAAATCATCTATGGGGCTGCAGTCCAGCTGCCGGGCAGTCTCCGCGGCTTTGTACAGTAAATTGTCATCGATGACGCGGTCTGCCAGAACCGCCTCGGCATTGAATGCCCTGACCGGTGTCGCCGCTACTGATCCCAGTGCGATTCTTGCCGATACAATGGTGCCGGTTTTTTGATCAGTTTTAACAAAGGATGCCACATTGACGATATTGATTTCTGAAGATTTTCGTTTGCCCAGCTGTATATACGCGGCGCCGCAGCCTGGTCCGGGCACCGGCAGTCTAAGCCCGGTCAAAATTTCATCATCCCGGATGTCTGTTTTCCCCGGACCTTTGAAAAAATCGGCTATCCGGACAATCCTGGTTTCCTTGCTGCTGTCCAGCAGGACTTTTGCATCATAAGCAAGAAGGGATGGTAATGTGTCGCCGGCCGGACTGGCATTGCAGATATTTCCGCCTATAGTGGCCCGATTTCGGATTAAATGATTCCCCAGGCTCATTGCCCCGGCTTTGAGCGCCGGGAATCCGGATGTAACTATTTCAGAAGCGGCCAGCTTTGTCATGGTTACACCCGCACCTATGTCCAGGGTGTCTGCTCCTTGACGGATGGATGTCATGTCAGGAATTCTCGCCAGGCTTATCAAATGACGGGCTATGACCAGTTTCTTTTTCAGGTGAACCAGAAGATCCGTGCCGCCTGCCAGGATCCTGGCGTTCTTGCCATGGTTCTTCTTCAGGGCAAGCGCCTCATGAAGGGAAACCGGATCATGATAATCAAAGTCCGGTAACAGCATATCGATCCTCCTTTATTATTTCAGGGTAAGGTAAATTTGATTTGTGAGCTATCATTGTCTGTCCAATATGTCAAGCAAAACATAACGCCGAGGCTATGTTTTTTTTCAACCCAATTTTTTTAATGAATAAAATTCATAATATTTCGTTCGCTATGATGAACTTCTATTGTTTTTCAAGTTCAATATCGACTTCAGCTTAAGATGATAAATTGGGAATAAAAAAGATTGAGTTTAAAAAAGCGTATCATGCAGAACACTGCAATGATTATATATTCATTATATAAATCAAATGGGGTAAGCCGGTTTTGCTATGGTTTCAAACTGGAGGAATCAATTTTGTGAAACATCTCCACGAAACGCTCTAGTTTTTTCGCCTGGCCAGACATGAAGCGGATCCACAAATGCAGCGCATCTTTTCCATCCGGTGTCAGAGTGTAAATACGTTTGGCAGCTCCAACTTCCCGGGTTTCCCATTCGGATCGAACCAGACCCTCTTCTTCCATCTGACGCAGATGGCGGTATATCATGCCGGGAGGGGCGGAACCTTCAATAAATCCAAAGGTCTGTATAGAGTTGATCAGTTCATATCCGTATGAGGGGCCGGAATACAGACCTAAAAGAATCGATGCCTGGATATATCTTTCACGACGTCCTGATCCCGGTGTTTTTTTTTTAACCATATATATCTCCTTGACATATATCCTTATAGGATATATTCTGTTTCCAGATAGTATACCATACACTTCATTTTTTAACCGGTCAACAACAGGAGGCCAGCCATGAGCAAAATATTCGTGCGAGAAAGACGTAAGGTCGACAAGGGAGAAAAAAAACCTCGATTCCGTGTGGTAGGTATCAGCGGCGGCGATGTCAAGCTGTATGCAAAGCATGTCCGGAAAACGGAACTTGACACCATTGCCGCTGAAACAGGCGCCCAGATAGTACATTTGCCTGATCACGGCAGCGGCAATCAGGACGGATCCAGATAATCACCCGGTCATCTGCGGGATTGACGGTATTTGTCATCGTCAATCCCGCAGGCATCTATTTGTGAATAATTGTGCCGACGTGCTTGCCGTCCAGAGCATCCTTTATGGATTGAGGGTGGTTAAGGGCATCGATTATCTGGAGACTGGTCAGGCATTTGGCCTGCTTGAGCATTTTCAGGATCGGCCGTTCAATGATCAGGTCATCGAGATCTAGATCGAGCAGTTCATCCACTGAAATTTTATCGTAGAACTTAAGCTTGCCATTATCCTTGCCTGCTTTTTTGGGATCTTTTTCATAAAGCCCGCGTTCATCCTTGAGATAGATCAAAGACCGCGCCCCGATATTCTCTGCCAGCAAAAAAGCGCCGCAGTCTGTACGGTGGGGCGGTATGGACCCGAATTCCGCCGGATGTTCAAAAAAACCGTAGGGCGGCACGCCAAAGGTAATGGGCAGATAACCAAGGCGGCAGAACATGGTGAGTTGTTCCAGGTGATCACCATGACCGATCTTCACCCCGCCGTGTTTGGCAAGCAAAACAGACAGCATTTCAGCGTTCTGCCATGACACCTTGTCGCCGAGCTTGGACAGAACCCCCGTGGGCATACCCAGGTCCACACCGATATTGTAAACATGTCTTGCACGGGTGCCTCCTCCGGTCATGAGCAGCAGTTTGTATTCGTCTTTGAGTTTGATAAGCTCGTCCAGAATTGGCAAAATAGCTTTGGCGCCCCGATCCATGATGCTCTGGCCACCGATTTTCAATACATTGATGTCCGGGTGCATCCGGAAATATTCCCTGGATTCAGTGGACTTTAAAAATTTTTTACTGACAAGAGATTCACCCAAAAGCGGAGTGTCAATGTGCAGTCTTCCCTTGGCATCTTCTTCCTGGATAAGTTTTCCCATGGTTTTTTTCCTTATGGCAACTGGTGGATAAAATCAATACTTTTTGGCTTCAGCCTTGGTCAGGGTCCGGTATCTGACCCTGGGATCTTTGCCGTCTGGCTTGTTAAGGCAGGCCGGAATTACCTGCTGATATCCTATTCGAACAGTTTTTGTCTTATCGGATCCGATCATGATATGTTCCGTGGGCTCCAGAATCCGGCCTTCTGACGTGGCTACCAGATCCACAAAGGAATGGGTACAAAGGGAACCTGCTGTAACAACATCTCCTGGGCGGCCAAAATGGTACCAGCCCCGGTATCGGCCGTCATGCCCGGTAAGTCTGAGCCCTGCCCCTGCCAGTGCACCTATGACACCTTGTCCGGTTCCGCCGTGAGCAGACAGGTGAATGCCGGCTTGCCTGGCTGTATCAAAGGCATGAGACAAAGTCAGAACCTCGGTCTTGGCTCGCAGGCCAAAAGCTGTCAGTCCTTGAATATCAAGCCTGTCATCCATCCGGGCCAGGCACAACCCTGGGTCTGATCCCCTGGCATGGTTCGTTTTCAGGTAATCGGCTGCAAACAGTTGCAGTTGATCCGCAGAACATCCTGTCAAGTCAAGCTCTACGCACATGGTACTGTTGTGGGAAGTATAGGGGACATCTTCGTGAACAAAGAGTTGATGCCGTGATATAGTTGAGCAGGTTGCCCATTCCTGCCGCTCCAACTGTTCACAAAGGGCCTGGACCAGCCAGCCCGTACCTTTGGTGTCCGGCATATCCGTATCGTCAATAGCCATTATGTATTTCAATCCATTCTCCTTGATCAGCGACATATAAGTTATCATCTCAACTTTCGGGCTTCCCGCAGCGGCGGCAATTTATCAGGATAAGCTAATGATAAATCCTGTTGAAAATAGTTTCGGATGCCGTTGTAATTTGCTGCTGCAGTAGTTTGAATTTATTTACCATATCCTCTGCCTCCGGGGTCAGGGTAGACTGTCCGCCGGCTGCTCCTCCCTTGATGCGCACCAGCAGGGGTTTGTTCAGCCTTTTTTCCATTTTGCGCAACCGGCCCCACATGGATCTGTACCCCATTCCCAGGGCCTTGGCGGCAGCATTGATGGATCCCTGTTCCCGGATGGTTTCCAGGATATGCATCTGTCCTTCTCCAAAAACCGAATCCCCGGTTTCACACTCGATCCAGACCTTAATTCGTAGTTTTTGCATTTTATCTTCCATGCCGAAGGTCATATTACTTTGTGTGTTCAAGTGTCAAGAGCAAATTTGAAGCCGGTTCATGACAGGCCTTCGGGCTATGAATGACCAAGATTATGGTAACAGTTTGTCATCTGAAAAAATCTTTATTACAAGCTGTCTTTATTTGTCCAGGATCTGGCGGATTTTTCCGGAAAGCTCTGAAAAGTCAAAAGGTTTTTGCAGGAAACCGTTGCAGCCCTGTTCCATTATTTTCCCGGCTTTTCCGTATCCATTCCGGTACCTGTATCGGTAATTGCTATTTTTGCATATTCTCCGGGTATCACTGAGTGAACTTCGCAAATTGAAGCCTCGGGTGTGATAGTTGTCGTTTCAAGGTAAAGATCACCGGCCCTGGGCATGGCCTGCCAGGCATTTATGTACATGTTCAGCAGGACCTGTTCAATTTGTATTTTGTCTGCCATGACTGCAAGGGGAGATTCATGCAGTTTCTTATGGATATGGATCTCTTTTCTGGTGCGGCCGAACATATCGGCACTGGCAGAGACAATGGCGTTGATATCAATGGGGATCACCTCGTATTTGCCGCCGCGGCCGACACCGAGCAATTGCCTGGTAAGATCCGCTCTATAAAAATACCTTTCCGCTGATTTTTTTATCCGGCAGTAGTGAAGATAATTATGGACGAATTGAAGAAATCGACGTAGTGTGAAAAAATGTTGCCGGCCAGCCGGCAGGGTTTATGGATAAAATTGACTGTCGAATATACTGGAGAAAAGGATGCCTGTAGAGAAAACCAGTATCATTAAGGGTTATGGGTTCGCACTGGGGGCTACCGCCCTGTGGTCGGGAAACTTTATCGTGGCAAGAGGGCTCAGCGATGCTCTCCCACCGGTCAGCCTTGCTTTTTTCAGGTGGCTTGTCGCCGTCCTGGTGTTTGCACCCTTTGCCCTGCCGCAGCTGGTCAAAGAATGGTCCCTGGTCCGAAGTCACCTTCCTTATATGGTGGTTACCGCCTTTCTGGGCATTACCTGCTTCAACACCCTGATCTATATTGCCGGCCATACCACCACGGCCATGAACCTGTCTTTGATCGCCATCACGTTTCCGGTCTTCATTGTCCTGATATCCCGGATGCTTTTCAATGAAAAACTGACATTGAAAAAATTTGCAGGTATCCTTCTGGTAATGTCCGGAGTGATCTTCCTGGTTACCCGAGGAGAGATATCAAGGCTGCTGAGGATAGAATTGGTTGCAGGTGACCTGCTGATGCTTTCGGCGGCTTTGATCTTTGCAGTTTTCACCATCCTGCTGAAGTACAAGCCGGGAAATATAAGCCTGCATACATTCCAGTTCGCTCTTTTCTCAATCGGCCTTTTTTTTCTTTTGCCTTTTTTTATCTGGGAACAGGCCGGCTCTGCCGGAATGATTTTAAACCAGACCACTGTCGGGGCCATTTTATATGTTGGAATTTTCGCATCTCTTCTGGCATTTTTATCCTGGAACCGGGCCATTCTGTCCCTCGGCCCTTCAAGGGCGGGCATGATCTACTACACCCTGCCGCTGTTCAGCGGTATACTGGCCTTTCTGTTTATCGGGGAAGATATAGGTCTCATACACGGGGCAAGCCTTGTGCTGATAGTCAGTGGAATCGTCATGGCCAATCACTCGTCCTGATTTTAAAGTATTGCAGCAAAAGTATTCCATATTTATGGGTTGACCGGGACGGTGAATAAGGTAAAATCTATCAACCTTTCAATGTATACCATAAAATATGGGATGACCGATGAAATATTTTTTTCTTGTCAGTATGCTGGTGGTCCTGTCCATAATGACACTTTCCTGCCGGGATGACCGCATTCCGCCCGGATCATCGGACGGTGAGGGCAGTTTGTCTCCTGAACCAGCGGTTACGGCAACGGTGGAAGAAGCCGATATCGACCGTATCTATGAAGCCATGGGTACAATTCGTCCCCTCACGGAATCGGTGATTGAATCCCAGGTCAGCGCACAGGTGGTCTCGGTGGCACCGGTACCCGGAACAGTTGTGAAAAAAGGACAGGTCCTGGTGGAACTCGATGGCCGTCGGTTGAACTCCCAGCTCAACCAGGCCCGGGAGGGCCTCGCGATTGCTGAAAACAACCTTGCCCAGACCCAAAAAAGCATCAGTGAAGCCGAAGCCACCCTTGAACAGGCTGAGCTGGCTTATAACAGGACAAAAACACTTTTTGAATCCGGTATTGCCCCGTCCCAGAAGCTCGAGATTGACAAGGCGGCTTTTCTGCAGGCCAAAGCCCGCCTTGAAAGAGCACAGGAAGCAGAACATGCTGCCCGTTCGGCCATTCGCCAGTCAAAGCAGATCGTGCAGGAAGCTCGGATTGCCCTTGGTTATGCCAGGATTCTGTCTCCTGCAGACGGCATCGTGGCCGACCGGATGGTGGATCCGGGTGACCTTGCGGTTCCCGGCAAGCCCCTGCTGGTGATCCAGACAAGTGGTGCCCTGCGCCTTGAAGCCAGTATCCGTGAAGGCCTGATACGCAAAGTGATTGTAGGACAGAGCTATCCGGTGCATATTGAAACTCTCGGGGAAAGCATTCCCGCCGTTATAGAGGAAATAGTTCCCTATGCCGATCCAGCCACCCGGACTTTTCTTGTCAAGGCATCGCTTCCCATGACACCGGGAATTTATCCCGGCATGTTCGGCCGGCTCATGATACCGGTTGAACAGGAAAAAACTCTATTAATCCCGGAACAAGCGGTCCGACGGGTCGGGCAGCTTGAAATGGTGCTGGTCGAAACAAAAGGAGACTGGCAGTATGTATATATCAAAACCGGAAAAGCTTTTGATAAAAAGATAGAGGTGCTGTCCGGTCTTTTAGGTGACGAACGCATAGGATACAGTGAATAAGATGAACGTGTCTGCCGAACCTCTGCTTGTCCGAATGGTCCGCCTTTTTCTGACATCGAGACTGTCCGTGATGTTTGTCGCGATTTCTCTTGCGCTGGGCGCTTTCAGTATTTACGTCACGCCAAAGGAGGAAGAGCCGCAGATTGTCGTTCCAATGGCGGATATCTATGTCGAAGCACCTGGAGCGAGCCCTAAAGAAATCGAGAAACTGGTTGCAACGCCCCTTGAAGAGATCCTCTGGGAAATTGACGGCGTGGAATACCTGTATTCAGTTTCCAGCAGGGAAAGGGCCATTGTAACGGTCCGTTTTTTCGTGGGAGAAGACCGGGAAAATTCCATTGTCAAACTTCACAACAAAATACAGATGAGTCTGGACAGGGTGCCGCCCATTGTTACAAACTGGCTGATCAAGCCGGTTGAAATAGATGACGTCCCCATCATAACCCTGACCCTGTATTCTGACAGGTACAGCGACCATGAGCTCGAACGGGTGGGGGAAGAGTTGATGGCCCGGCTGTCCCGGGTCGAAAATATTTCCCGCGCCGCCATTTACGGTGGCAGGAAAAGAGAAGTGCGGATCGAGCTGGATCCTTTGCGGATGAAGGGTTTTGGTGTTTCCATAAAAGATATCGAGCATGCGCTCAAAGGAGCCGATGTCTCGGTGGAGGCTGGATTTTTCAATAAAAACAACTCCCTGATCACCTTGACAAGCAGCTCCTTTCTGTCCACAGTCGATGATGTGGAAAAACTGGTTGTTTCCGGCAGAAATGACCGTCCTGTATATATTGAAGATGTGGCTGATGTCATCGACGGACCTGCAGAGGCCATGACTTATAGCCGTATCGGGTTTTCCGGTTATTACGGCAGCAGGAATGCAGGCGATCTGTCACAGCCTTTGTCCTATCCTTGTGTCACCCTTGCGTTTTCAAAGAAAAAAGGCGCCAATGCCGTCACAGTTGCTCGAAACATACTCGAATCGCTCGAAACACTTAAACCCGCTGTTCTGCCGGCCGGTGTACATGTCGAAGTTACCAGGAACTATGGGCAGACCGCCAGGACAAAGGTCAACGACCTGTTGAAGTCACTTGGGTTTGCCATTGTCAGCGTTGTCATCCTGCTGGCGCTGACCCTGGGGTGGCGAGAGGCCTCGGTGGTAGCCCTGGCCGTTCCCATCTCATTTTCCCTGGCATTGTTCATGAACTACATTTTCGGTTATACAATCAACCGGGTGACCCTGTTTGCCCTTATCCTGTCACTGGGCCTGGTCGTGGACGATCCCATCGCCAACGTGGACAATATACAGCGGCACCTTAAAGAACGGCTGCTGTCGCCAATGGAAGCCACGCTGGCTGCGGTAAGGGAACTGATGCCTCCTGTTCTGATGTCCACCCTGGCCATCATAGTCTGTTTTGTGCCGCTTTTTTTCATCACGGGCATGATGGGTCCCTATATGGCACCCATGGCTGTCAATGTTCCCCTGACAGTCACTTTTTCAACCCTTTGCGCATTGACCATAGTGCCATGGGTATCTTTTAACCTGCTTAAATCAGTCCGGCAGAAGAAACCTGGTAAAGGGCAGTCAAAGCAGTATCTGGCCAGGTTTTACAGATTTGTCCTGAACCCTTTTTTGACCAGGCGCTATATGAGGTATATCCTGCTTGGTGCAATCGTGCTGCTGCTGGCCGGATCATGTGCCCTGGCCCTGTTCCGTTTCGTTCCGCTTAAACTGCTGCCGTTTGACAACAAAAATGAATTCCAGGTAGTGATCGACATGCCTGAGGGAACTTCTCTTGAGGCCACGGATAGAGTGGTCCGGGAATTTGAAGCCTATATCAAAACCATTAACGAAGTGGTGAGCTTTGTATCCTATACCGGTATGGCCTCTCCCATGGATTTCAACGGCATGGTCCGTCACTATTATATCAGGAAGGGCAGTCACCTGGCGGATATTCGCGTCAACCTGGCGGACAAGTCTATGCGCGAACAGCAGAGTCACACCATTTTACTGCGTATCCGCAAGGATCTTGAAGCAATCGCCGAGGCTGTCAATGCCAGGATTCAACTGGTGGAAGTGCCGCCCGGTCCTCCTGTTTTGTCCACGCTGGTGGCGGAAATCTATGGAGACAGTGACAGCTCCTATGATGCGCTGCTTGCCGGAGCTGCTCATGTTAAGTCGATCATGGATAAAGAACCTTTTGTAACCGATGTCCAGGTTATGACTGAAGATAACAGCCGGCGCCTGGATGTCGTGGTTGACCGGGAGAAAGCCGCCCTTCACGGCATTGATACTCAAACCATTCTGGGTGCCCTTAAAAGCGCTGTCAGCGGCATCACCCCGGCCACGCTTCATCTGGACAATGAACACAATCCCCTGTGGATCAGAGTGATCCTTCCCAGGGAGAAACGGTCGGATATGGTCTCCATATCCCATATTCCCATTCGGTCCGAAAACGGCAAAATGATTCCCCTGGCTGAG